>NZ_JBYCCV010000005.1:0-114433 GCF_057473825.1 Aliterella sp. E5.1 | reverse complement strand
AATCGAGTGGTTTAATTCTGGCAGCACGAGTGGATAAACATACCGATGAATTGATTGAACAACTCGTCATCAACACTGAGGGAAAGACCGACTGCAAGCGATTCAACAGCGATGCTTGGGGTGGATATGAGCGTGTCTTACCGCCTGAGATTGAACACTACATTGGCAAAGACAAAACACAGCGATGTTCGTGCGTACCAATGGCATTGTTCGACAACACACCGGAAGATGGCATCGACGACAGAACAAGTTTGGCAAAGTCTGGGAACAGACGAAAGTCACCACTCGGTTAGTGGTCAGTTACTTCAATTGGATTTGGCAGCATAGTCGGTTCAAGTCCACTGCCGCACAACGAGCAGGATTAACCTCTCGACCATGGACTTGGAATGATATCGTGACCTATCCCACAATAATCTGACGCACTACCCTGGATTTCTGCGTTTGTTGACATTTGTAAAGTCTCCTGCTGATTTTGCTTCTACCAATAAGGGACGATCTCCACGTTGGGCGGTTTTACGCATAATGACCACATCAACTGGAATATTAACTTTCTTCCCACCCTCTTCTAACAAATTGACGGGGATGTTTAGCCGAAAACTGTATGTTCCTGGCGGCATTTCATCAAACCTTACCCTTTGAGCAGTAGTTAATAGACGATAACCATGTCCATCAAGCCATGCTGCGATCTCCCTTAACTGTCTCGCTTCTTGAGCATTACGAACAATAGGATCTGCTGACGAACCGCATAAACGATCTGCAACAATCGTTGCTGCACGGTAGATTTCGCTTTCTATCGGTGTTTGATTCGTATCTAGCCAAGGAAAAATGTCTCGATCTGCAAGTCTCGAAATAATATCTGTGATTTTTCTCAATTCTTCATCAAGACGATCGCTCGTGAGCCGAACAGGTAATTTCCCCTCAACTTCCATACGATCCACAACGCTTTTAGCTATGCTCGCCAATCCAATCAATCTATCTCTGGCAATTGGCGGACAGGTACACATCCTGAGAGTTGGAAGTATGCCTGGATTCTGTCGCAGAATTGCTGGCTGTAGTGTTTTGAGATTGTTGGTAGCCTTTAAGGTCGATGCCACAACTTTAGTAACTTTAATACGGGTTTCACGAAATGCCTGCGGCGCGAAATCTATAAACCAAGAATTATACATATCCACAGACCTAGCTACGTCTGCTTTCCAACGATCTGGTTTATCACGATTTATAGCCATTAGAGCTTTTGGGAGTTGTGCGTTTCTACTTTACTCCTTAATTGCCTCAACAGATGTTTTCAGGCAAGAGTTTTTGAGCTAATAAGCACTACCCAAAGCGATCGCACTTTTGAGTAGTTCCTTAAGTTGGTTTGTATGTGCTGTATTTTCATTTATAGTTGATTAATTTAGCTGCTGCCAAGTCAAAGCTAATAGCACCGCCGCCGAAGCCCCAATTAAGGTATTAAAAATATTGACTACTTCATTGGTTAGCCAATCTACCTTGGCTTGCAAAGTTGCGCCAATCACGCTTTCTATATTAGTGGCGATAAAGGCGGCTATTACACAGAAAATTAGCCCTGATATGTCAATTAAACCTACTCCCCAACCAATAATCGCGATCGCAATCGATCCAACTATTCCAGCTATTGTCCCTTCTAAACTAACTGCTCCCTCGGTTCCTCTGGGTACAGCTTGCAGGGTAGTTATTAAATAAGTGCGCTTTCCGTAAGCTTTGCCTACTTCACTAGCGCAAGTATCCGATAGCTTGGTGCTAAAGCTTGCTACATAACCGAGTAGCAATAATGGTGTAATTGATTTTATGCCCACAACTACCCCCACCGCACATATAGCCGCCGTTAGCGCCGAACCCCAGACGTTTTCAGGTCCTCTCGCCCCCGATCGCTTTTCGGCAATTCCCTCAGCTTCTTTTTGGGCCAAACCAATACGAGTAACGCCCGAACCTACTAAAAAGTAAAATAAAACAACTATATATCCTTGCCAACCCAAACTACCCCAAATCAGTACGCCTAAAATCCAAGCCTGAAATAACCCGGCGTTTGTCAAAAGTTTTTTGGGAGCAATTAAAGCAATGCTGAGTAAAACTGTGTTCAATACCACAGCAATTATCCAAGGATTTAGCGCATAAATTGGAGATAGCATTATTTACCAGCCTGTAAATTTTTAGCCGTGAGTCAAACTTTATTTCATCTTGCCTTTCCCGTCACCGATATTGCCCAAACAAAAGCTTTTTATGTAGGTGGTTTGGGTTGCATTCCTGGGCGAGAAAATCATCACGCTCTCATTCTTAATTTACACGGTCATCAATTGGTGGCTCATGTAACTAAAGATATCCTTACACCCCAAAAGGCTATTTATCCCAGACACTTCGGCTTAGTTTTTACCTCAGAACAAGACTGGGAAAACTTACTAGAAAAGTCGCGCGATTCAGCACTACTTTTTCGCGAAGAACCCAAGCATCGCTTTAGCGATTCACCTCTAGAGCATCGTACCTTCTTTTTAGAAGATCCTTTTTACAATTTGCTGGAGTTTAAATACTACCGCTACCCTGCGGCAATTTTTGGTAGCCATGATTATGCTCAAATTGGCGATCGCTAACTATCCTCTAAAGCTTCGGCGACTACCTTCAAGCATCTTGCGTCTGTCACCATCCAATCATGACGCAGTACTGGCAACTGAATATTTTTGCCTACAGGTAGCTCGGAACTATTTGCTGGCACAATTATTAAATCGTAAGGTGTCCAAATCGATGTAAGATTCAATTGATCTAGCATCTCTACATCTCGCTCTAAATCTTGCAAAAACGCACTATTAGGTCGCATTTGCACGCAACCAGGACTCTGGAAAAACTGAGCTGCCCAAGTTCCTTGATGGGGAGATGCGATGGTAATAAAGCTGTTTACTCGCTTTATTCCACCTAACCTTTGAATGTAATAGCGGCTGACAATTCCGCCCATACTAAAGCCAATTACACTTAGCTTCTGTTCTGGGGCAAAGGTTGCGTTTACATAATCAGCAACCTGGTGTGCTAATTTGTCAAGGGGCAATTCACCGTTACTTGGCAGTAAATTGAGATCGTATACCGACCACCCAAGCTTTATTAAACTTGGAGCCATGGTTTGAAAAATTGCCCTCGTGTCATTCAATCCATGCACTAATAATACGGATTTGCGAGTTCTCGAACTTATCATATTCCTACTTGAGCTAGAGGCTTTGATTGAGGTATTGGGCTAAGGTATATTTCAGCTTTAAATTAGAGCAACTTCTCTTTCTTAAACTATTTTAAATATATGTAACTATTTATTAACTAATCATCTATTTAGTTAATTTAGCTCGTTGAGTATTAATGCTTAGAAGCACCTTTATATAAGTTTTATTAAGAATTGTCTAAAAATCTTGCAACAAGTGACCACAAAAAATCATAATTAATGCTAAATGAGTATAAATTGTAGTTGACTGAAAAGCATTGGATAATGAATAAAAGTTACTAATAGCGAGAAGCAAATTGTTTTTAACCCTCGTAGATGTAACAGATTAAGAGGTCAGAAAGACAGATAGATTCTGTACAAAAAGAATATTTCTTTGTAACTTTAATTCATTACTTAAAAATTAGGAGAAATTATAATGATTGGTAGTTTGAAAAAATTATTGACTGGAGTTTTATCATTTTTTGTTGGATTGTTTGCTGGCAAAAAAGCTCAAGCTGATAAGCAAATATCGCCAGCTTCTGCCAAGCCCAAAAAACGTAGCGGCTATTTCATGGAGCTTGATGAATCAGAAGATAATAAGTTTTTAAATGAACCTGTTGCCGCCGTAAAACAAGCTATGGAAAAAACTAAAAACGCTACAGTTGAAGCAGCAAAACAAGTAGCAGATACGATAAAAACATCCGAGCCTGTTGCCGCAGCAAAACAAACAGCAGAAAAAGTTAAAACATCTGAACCTATTGCCGCAGCAAAACAAACAGCAGAAAAAGCTAAAACATTAGAAGCTGCGCCAAAAGTAGCAGCAAAAACTGCCGAACCTGTTGCTGCCAAAAAAAGTAAAGTCGAATTAGTGCAAACGGCGGAAGGGTTAAAAGCAGAACCTAGCAAACCTAGCAAACCTGTAGCGGCAAGCAGCAACGGACAAAACAAAACTGAAACGACTTTTGCGCCTAAGTATCTTAACCCCGCGACAAGTTCAAGTAGCCGTCGTCGTCCTGGGGCAAATATGAGCAATTTCCTTGATATGGCAAATCAAGTAAAAAGCCCAGCGAAAGGTTAATTAGAAAATAGAGAAGGAAAGATAAATCTTCTATCTTCCTTCCTCCATTTTATTCGCAGCTTTAATCAAGACCAAGGCACTGTACAACGCAAAAGCCGAATCCCAAGTAGATGGAGTGCGGCGCAAAAGATGAATATGAGCAGGAATAAGCTTTAAAAGTTCGTCTTGGTCGATTATAGTATCTGCAAAAGCAGAAAAATCAGACCAAATTGGTGTAGATGGTAGGTGGAAGGCGAGGAAATCAAGCAGGCTATTCCAGCTAATTCTGATAGTTGGGCGATCGCTTTTGGGATCGATAGTAACGCCTTTTTGGTATTGGTAGCTATTATCATGCAAACGCAAAATGCAACCCCTGCTCGGAAGAAGTAAATCGCAAAAGTGGGCGTAGTCTTGAGTTTTGGTTTTGCGTTCAAGTTTACCCCGTACATTTCGATCTACTACTTGCTCAAAAATCGGCAATAGTCCTAAAATGCGATCGCTTATTTCTGACCAGTCGAAATTCATAGCACCCATTTGACCTTGTTCGTTTTGGCAAATTACGGTAGCTTGAGGTTCAGCATACTGGATATAGCTAACTTGAAAAACGCGAATTTGGTTGATTTCAGCTAGAGTTGCCCAAAAGCAGGGAATACCCGCAGCGCACAATTGCTGACCTAAAAATTTTAATTCCCCAATCGCCCCACTCTTATAAAACCGCCAGCCACGACTAGGCAATTGTAGCCGTGCAGCATAGGGTTCTATTTCCATAATTTGAGCAAAGTTTTGAGCAGCTACAGTTTTGCTTTCACTAGCTATAGGTTCTAAAACTAATACGCCTAATTGAGGCTCTGTATTAGCTTGAGCAATTCCGCGTTGCTTAAGTTCTTGAACTAAAATTTCTATGCGCTGTAGCCCTTGACGTGTTTGAGCTAGGAGCTTTGTATTGACAGCGCTTTTTAGGAGACTCTGATAAACGGTTTGGGCAGATTCTAGTTCGCCCAACACTTCGTACAGTCTTCCCGCGTAAAATTGTACCCAAGGGTTTTCGGGTGATGTTTGCAACAAGGGCTGCAAAAATTGGGTGGCGGCTTGGTAGTCTTGGCGTTCAAAAGCGGCAATAACATCATCAAGCATAGTAATAAAGAGATGAAATTAAAACCTCAGTTTAATTGCTCAAGATGGCAAATTAGTTTCAGTTTAAATAACCTTTAAATTTCAAAAGCTGCCGCAACAATAGATAAAGCAACTATTGGCGCAGTAACCGCTCTCAAAATCCGCCTGCCCAAAGAAACGCTTTGAAACTCCGAAGCAATCGCCTTGTCAATTTCTGCGCTTGTCCATCCTCCTTCGGAGCCAATGGCGATCGCAATTTCTATTCCCGATCCAAACTTAAGGGCATCCTTTAAATGCGGATTATCGCCCCGCGCTACACATAGATAACGATAATTAGCGCTAATAGTGGTAAGTGCCGAACTAAAAGCCACAGGCTCCAAAATAGTAGGGATAATTGCCCGTTCCGATTGTTCTGCCGCTTCCGAGGCAATGCGCCGCCATCGCTCTAGTTTTTGGGGACTAGGATTAAGAATAGTGCGATCGCTTATTACAGGCATAATTGTTGTTACTCCAAGTTCCGTACAGCATCGGACTACTTCATCAAAGCCATTGCCTTTGGGTAAAGCGGCAATTAAGGTAATCGCTACGGGTAACTCGTTTTTGACTTCTAGACGCTCTATTATTTGCGCTTCCCCAGCTTCTAGCACCGCCAGCCACCAATTACCCTTACCATCCATAGCGATAAAAGACTCGCCCTTTCCCAGCCGCAAAACGCGGCATAGATAGTGCAGTTGTTCTTTAGTCAGCAAAATTTGCCGATCTTGCAATTGAGAAGTTGCGATCGCGAGTCTTTGCAGTTGTGCCATTAATCAGCTTTTAAATAAGCTTCAATCGCGGCGTTGGCAAGTTGAGTCATCGATTTACCTTCGCTTGTAGCAGCAGCTTTTAGCTGGAGGTAAATGTCATCGCTGAGACTAATTCGACGGCGCAATTTATTGGTGGCAATAGTCGTATTGCCAATTGCGACAACTTGCCCGTTGGAACCTTCTACTAAAGCAGAATCTGCCATTGCTTCTATTAAACCATCGCTATCGTCAGTGGAGTAGGCTTCCGCAACATTTTCGGCTTCGTAATTTGCGGCAAATTCGCGAATTGAGTCAAAGCCGACGCGATCGCAAAAACAACCAAAGCTTTCCCCTGCTTGCTTTTCTTGCTTAAAGTAAGCAAAAATTGGCTTCAACTGGGTTTCCAAATCGTTGATGTGCATCCGCTCCATATAGGGAACTGCCAGCCGCGTTTGACTTGGCGAACCACCTAACCAAACTTGGTAAGATTCGGTTGCACTGCCAACAAAGCCCAATTCTGCCAAATAGGGACGAGCGCAACCATTAGGACAACCAGTCATTCTGACGGTAAAATGCTCGTTTTCTAAACCTACTTGTTCAAGTAGCGTTTCAATTCGCTTGAGAACGCTGGGCATAACACGCTCGGATTCAGTAATTGCTAACCCACACGTAGGCATTGCTGGGCAAGCCATAGAGTAGCGTACTAGAGCATTAATAGCTTCTGGATCGGTTTGTACGCCATAGCGGGTCAAAATTTCTTGAATCGCCTGCTTTTGACTCGGCTCAATGTCGTAGAAAATTATATTATGGTGAGCGGTAAGGCGAATTGGTAAGTTAAATTGCTGGACAATTTCGCGTAATGCCGTCCGCAATTGGAAAGAGCCTTCATCTTTTACTCGTCCATTTTCTACCGATATCCCCACAAATAGCTTCCCGTCTCCCTGTTCTTGCCAGCCTAGGTAGTCTTCATACTTAAATTCTGGCAAAGCTTGGAAGGGAGCGAGTTTTTTACCAAAATATTCTTCTACTTGAGTACGGAATTTTTCAACACCCCAATCGTTAATTAGGTACTTCAAACGGGCGTGACGGCGGTCAGTGCGATCGCTATAATCTCTTTGAGTAGCAACAATTGCCTTAATTAGCTCGTAAACGTCTTCTTTAGCTACATAACAAATCTCATCCGCCATCCGGGCAAAGGTTTCTTCTTTGTTGTGGGTTCTTCCCAATCCACCACCAGCAAAGACATTAAATCCTAATAACTCTTGCTTGTCGTTAGTCATCACTACCAAGCTCAAGTCTTGAGAATACAAATCGATGGAATTATCCCCTGGTACAGTCACCGAACACTTAAACTTGCGGGGCATATAATGCGTACCGTAAATTGGTTCGGGGTTATCGTGAATAATTGTCCCTGTACCATTGCGCTGACGGGCGGCGACGACATCGGGGTTTTCTTCGGCGCTGACTGCCTTTTCGCCATCGAGCCAAATTTCGTAATATGCTCCAGTTTGCGGCGTGAGTAACTGAGCGATATTATCCGCGTATTCCCAAGCGTACTGATAGGCTGGTTGATTTTTAAAGGGAGCAGGAGGAGCCATAACGTTGCGGTTGACATCGCCACACGCACCCAACGTCGAACCCATGCTTTTTATAATAGCTGCGATCGCACTTTTGAGATTTTTCTTCAAAATCCCGTGCATCTGAAAGCCTTGTCTAGTTGTAACTCTAAGGGTTTGATTGCCGTATTCCTCAGCTAACCTATCTAGAGTCAAATACAGTTCGGGAGGAACAAAACCTGCGGGGTTTCTAGTTCTCAGCATGAACTGGTAATCTTTCTCTTGTTTTTTAACGCGATTATCGCGGTTATCTTGCTGATAAGAGCCGTGAAACTTGAGAATCTGTACTGCGTCTTCAGAAAAATGCGTTGTATCTTGCTGGAGTTCGGTAGCAACTGGTTCGCGCAAGAAATTGCTGCGTTCTTTCAAACCTTCAACTTTAGAAGGCTTACGCGACGCAGTAGGAGTAGAAATAGAGGACTTTACCATTGCACTTGATATTAAGGGGGATTTTAAGACTACACCGTTGATCGTCGCACCAATAGAATTTAAAACACCCCAATCGGCTGTTCAATCTCCGGTAAATCCGGCGGTATTATGAGGAATAACCTGATTTTAACACGATAAAAAGTTGGGGCTTGACTCTATGATGACCAAACAATCCAAATTCTGGCATCTATATACCAAATTAATTACTAGCTGAAACTGTCTATTATTGAGTTAGAAGCAATCAAAGCAACTTCTATTTGTCTACATCTCTTTTTTATCAGCAAAAAGTCAGAGTTTTTGACGCTCCTTTTTGGGGTAGCACTTTAAGATTGATATTTTTAAACTCAACCATAGTTTTTTTAATAAAACTTTACTTGGCACTCGTGAGAGAATGAATATAGTTGCTAAGGAGATGACCGATGGTAGCGCTCACCGATAAAGACCAAAAACGGTTAACTACGCAAACTGCCGAAATTGCATCTAACACAACAGCGATTCGCTCCTTAGATTGGGATCGCGATCGCTTTGACATCGAATTTGGACTGCAAAACGGCACTACATACAATTCTTTTATCATTCGCGGTCAAAAAACGGCTTTAGTCGATACAAGTCACGAAAAATTCCGCAAGTTGTATTTAGACACGCTGACTGGGCTAATCAATCCTACAGAAATTGATTATATAGTCATCAGTCATACCGAGCCAGATCATAGCGGACTTGTCAAAGACATTTTGCAATTAAACCCAGAAGCTACGGTAGTAGGCTCAAAAGTTGCCTTGCAGTTTCTAGAAGACATGGTACACCAGCCATTTAAAAAGCAAATTGTCAAAAATGGTGAAGTTTTAGACTTGGGTAACGGACACGAACTAGAATTTGTCAGCGCGCCAAACTTGCATTGGCCAGATACCATGTTCACCTACGATCGCCAAACCCAAATTCTCTACACTTGCGATGCTTTTGGGTTGCACTACTGCGACGAATATACCTTTGATGAAGACTTAGGAGCGATAGAAGCAGATTTTCGCTTTTACTATGATTGTTTAATGGCTCCCAATGCTCGTTCGGTGCTATCAGCGATGAAGCGGATGGACGAACTCGGCAAGGTAGCAACTATCGCTACAGGTCACGGTCCATTATTACAGCATAACGTTGAGGAATTAACTGCCCGTTACCGCAATTGGAGCCAAACTAAAGCTAAAGCAGAAACAACGGTCTCTATTTTCTATGTATCCGATTATGGATATAGCGATCGCCTTTCTCAATCAATCGCTAGCGGGATTACCAAAACCGGAGTCGCCGTCGAAATGGTAGATCTGCGAGCAAGCGATATGCAGGAAATTCAAGAACTCGTCAGTCGCAGCGCCGGAATTGTAATTTCTATGCCGCCAACTTCGGCAAATTCTAACGTCAAAACTGCCCTGAGTACAGTTTTAGCAGCCGCAAACGGCAAGCAAGCTATTGGCTTGTACGAGTCTGGAGGCGGGGATGACGAACCCATAGATCCCTTGTTGAGTAAGTTTAGAGACTTGGGTTTAAACGCCGTATTCCCGGCAATTAAAATTAAAGACTCGCCGACAGAAAATACTTACAAACTGTGTGAGGAAGCAGGTACAGACTTAGGACAATGGCTGACACGCGATCGCAGTATCAAAGAACTCAAAGCCATAGACAGCAACCTCGAAAAAGCCCTAGGACGCATTAGTAGCGGGCTTTACATCATTACAGCCCAAAAAGGCGATGTCACTAGCGCCATGCTTGCCTCGTGGGTATCTCAAGCAAGTTTTACACCCCTAGGGTTAACAATTGCCGTTGCCAAAGACCGGGCGATTGAATCGTTAATGCAAGTAGGGGATCGCTTTGTTCTCAATGTATTAGAAGAAGGAAACCACTTGCATTTGATGAAACACTTTCTCAAGCGTTTCTCCCCTGGTGCTGACCGCTTTGCTGGCATCAAAACCCAGACAGCAGAAAATGGTTCGCCAATATTGACCGATGCGCTGGCTTACCTAGAATGCGCTGTTACTACCCGCATGGAAACGAGCGATCATTGGATAGTTTATAGCACTGTTGATGCGGGTAGAGTATCAAAGCCCGAAGCTCTTACTGCCGTCCATCATCGTAAAGTCGCAAACTACTACTAATTGCGATTGTTTGCTTGTTTTTTAATATCAGTGGGGGTAAAGCTGCGTGTTTACCCCCATGTTTGGCTAATATTTACAGACAGTTTTACAAAGGCAACTATTAGTATTTCAAATACTTAGGAGCTTGAGCTATAAGGTTAATTAAAGTAGACTGGAAGCCATCAAGTTAAGGTGGAGTAGCTCAATAAATGCAAGACTCATACAACAGCCCGTCAAGCAACTGGTATAGCTGGTTCAATAAAAGTCGGATTGTCCGCGCTCTTGAAACCATCCAAGACTTGATTGTAGTCTCCCTCTGCATCGGTCTATTCAGTGTCATGGTTATCCAGCTACGAGCAATGTTTATCTCGTTGTTGCCGCCTTTAAACTTCAAAGCTGTAACCTCAGACATATTGTTTCTTTTAATTTTGGTTGAGTTATTCCGCCTATTAATTATCTACTTGCAAGAACAAAGAGTATCAATTGGGGTAGCTGTAGAAGTCTCGATTGTTTCTGCCTTGCGAGAAGTAATTGTCAGGGGTGTATTAGAAACACCTTGGAGCCAGATTTTGTCAACCTGTGCTTTTTTGCTAGTTATGGGCGCACTACTGATAGTCCGAGTTTGGATACCGCCTACCTTCAACGGCATCGATCCCGAACGTCGCCTGCATAAAACTAAGTCACAAACATTCGAGCTTGCTAATTCCAAACACCCAGAGTCTTAGCTCATGGCTAGAGACATTAATAAATTACTAACTACCTAAATCTATGCCAAATATTAAAAAACGAGATGTCCAAGTATTGCCAATTGCCGCAGATACAACGGTATTGCGATCGCGTAGTTGGACTCAGTTGCGATTTGAAATTGAGTATGCTTTAGCAAGGGGTACAACCGCCAATTCTTACTTAATTCGCGGTGATAAGCTGGCGCTATTCGATCCCCCCGGCGAGACATTTACAGAAATATATTTAGCGGCTTTACACCAACGTTTTGACGTAGAACTACTAGATTATGTCATTTTGGGTCATGTCAATCCCAACCGCGCCGTTACCCTCAAAGCCCTACTCAAAGTAGCACCGCAAATAACTTTTGTAACTTCAAACCCTGGTGCAATCAATCTCCGTACTGCATTACCAGGTATGGATTTAAACATTCTGGTGATTAAGGGAGAAGAAACTTTAGACTTAGGCAAAGGTCATAATCTCCAGTTTATCCCCACCCCAACCCCCCGTTTTCCCGACGAGCTTTGTACCTACGACCCGCAAACTGAAATACTTTACACAGATAAGTTATTTGGCGCTCATATCTGCAGCGATCAAGTCTTTGACGAAGGGTGGGAAATATTTAACGAAGACAGGCGTTATTACTACGAGTGTCTGATGGCTCCTAATGCCCGTCAAGTGGAGACAGTCTTAGATAAGTTAGCATCCTTCCCTGTAAGACTTTACGCCACAGGTCACGGTCCATTGGTACGCTATGCGTTATTAGAACTAACCCAAGCTTATCGGACTTGGAGCCGATACCAGAATACTCAAGGTATCAAAGTAGCTCTGCTATATGCCTCCGCTTATGGCAACACCGCCACCTTAGCCCAAGCGATCGCCCGTGGTATTACTAAAGCTGGCGTTGGTGTAGAATCAATCAACTGCGAAGTGGCAGAACCTGCTGAAATTCAAGCAGCGGTAGAAAAAGCAGCCGGATTTATTATCGGTTCCCCTACTCTTGGCGGTCACGTGCCTACACCAGTTCAAACTGCTTTGGGTATTGTGCTATCCACTGCTACTAACAGTAAGTTAGCTGGAGTATTTGGTTCTTTTGGCTGGAGTGGCGAAGCAATTGATTTACTAGAAAGCAAACTCCGCAATGCTGGCTACCGCTTTGGCTTTGAGACATTGCGCGTCAAATTTAAACCTACCGATGTTACGCTCAAGCTTTGCGAAGAAGCGGGTACAGACTTTGCTCAAGCACTGAAAAAAGCGAAAAAAGTCCGCTCCCCTAGACTCCCAGCTACTAATGTCGAGCAAGCTGTGGGTCATTTAGTAGGTTCTTTATGTATAGTAACTTCCCAGCAAGACGAAGTAGCTAGTGCAATGTTGGCTTCCTGGGTGTCACAAGCAACTTTCAATCCTCCAGGCTTAACCGTCGCCGTAGCTAAAGACCGAGCCGTAGAATCGCTAATGTATCCAGGGAAAAATTTTGTCCTGAATATCTTAGCGGAGGGTAAACATTTAGGTTTGATGAAGCATTTTCTCAAGCCTTTTACGCCAGGGGAAGATAGATTTGTGGGGATTGAGACTGAGACGGCAACTAACGGTTCTCCGGTACTCAGCGATGCTTTGGCGTATGTTGAATGCTCAGTCAGCGATCGCATGGAAGCTGGGGATCACTGGATAGTTTATGCGATCGCAACTAATGGTAAGTTGTTGCAATCAGACACCCTTACTGCCGTCCATCATCGTAAATCTGGCAGCCATTATTAACTATCTTCAAGGAACGTACCCAAACGTGCGCTCTTTCTGGCTGCTAGAAATTTTTACCGAATACGTTTTTCTAAATACTGACCGATCAGTTGCTGCTCCCCAGCGCGAGAAATAATTGTTTGTCTAGTTCGATAGTTGCTACCTACAAGCTTTAATTCTTCCTCAAAGACCGAACCGTTGTACTCGGTTCGCAAACACATAGTTTGGTCGTTGACAAAGTAGTAGTCAGCTTTTACAGGCTTGGGTGTCGCAAAACCGCGATCGCGATACAACGTGTTTCCTAGCACGCCAAAAAGTGTAGAACCTTTAGACTGCTTCTTTCCCGATACTGAGTCTGTATTATTCCAGCTAACTTGCGCCCCACAAGTCAAAATTTCTGAATCGCTTAATTGATGCAATTGTGCCAACTTTTGCAACTCTTCGCATCCTTGAGTTAAAAATTTAATCTCAATGAGACTTACCATCTCTTTTGTCTCTCCTTCAGGCAAAGTATAGTAACGCCGCTCCGAGCGCCACTTGCCTTCTGATGCTTGGAAAAATTCCGCAATTAGTAAAGAGTCTGCTTTGGTTTGAGCAAGTTGTACTGCTGTCACAATTATCGATCCTTCCTAAGCTAAAGACTGCGACTTTAGGCAAGTCTTTGTTGATAATCTTAATATACCAATTATTTTATTAAAGTCATCTAGTTGGCGAAATAAGCTTTTAGACAGACAAGTCAGCGCGATCGCAAGCTTTTTACTTATCCATATAAAATACAATTGTGCCGATTTACTATACTCAATTGCATTTATAGATTTACAATTGATGTTTGTGAGTTTTTTAAATTGACCATGAATGCTCAAGAGATCATCCGCTCAATTGAAGCGGAGCAGTTAAAGTCGAACTTACCCGATATTTATGTAGGCGACACTGTGCGGGTAGGTGTAGTAATTCAAGAAGGCGGCAAAGAACGCACTCAGCCTTATGAAGGCGTAGTAATTGCGATGCGTAATGGTGGCATCAATGAAACCATTACTGTGCGGAAAATATTTCAGGGTATAGGTGTAGAAAGAGTATTTTTATTACATTCACCCCGCATTGAAAGCATCAAAGTTTTGCGCCGGGGTAAAGTTCGCCGTGCCAAGCTTTATTATTTACGCGATCGCGTTGGTAAAGCAACCCGAATCAAACAAAGGTTCGATCGCGCTTTGTAAGTAGGGCTAGTTAAAGACGTTGCTGGCAACGTCTACTACTTTTGGCAACAATGTGATATAGTGATAAATCTGGATGATTGCAGGCACATTGCTGCGATCGTTTAACCCATTGTGCGCTCTTAGTTCAGTTGGTAGAACGCAGGTCTCCAAAACCTGATGTCGGGGGTTCAAGTCCTCCAGGGCGCGCTAAAGCAAATTCTGCCCGAAAGCATTGTTACCGAGAAGTCGCAAAGCAATAGCAGTCGGGTAGAATTCTTGTGTGGGGGAAATCGTCCAACGGAGCTTTTGCAGACCAAGGGCAGTAAATAATATAATTAGCTGCTATAGATGTAAAGTTTCGAGGAGCAAAAAGCTACCCGTGAATAAAAAAAACGAAGCTGAGATTCAACCAAGTAGAGGATTTAGCCCTACAAAATTTTTTCAAGGCACAAAAGAAGAACTAGATAAAGTAGTGTGGCCAAGTCGTCAACAATTAGTTAGCGAATCGGTCGCAGTTTTATTAATGGTCATTTTATCGGCAGGGATAATTTATCTTGTAGACGGCTTATTTTCTTGGGCAGCAACACAGGTATTTTAATGAACTACGCAACAGATGAACCTAATTTAGAGCGCCAAGAGGACAGAAACGACGAAAATTCAGTTTCAACAACGTCGTCATCGGCGCGTTGGTACGCTGTGCAAGTTGCTTCTGGCTGTGAAAAGAAGGTAAAAGCTGACTTGGAACAACGCGCCCAAACATTAGATGTCGCTGATAAAATTGTTCAAATTGAGATTCCTCAAACCCAAGCGATCAAAATCCGCAAAGACGGCAGCAGGCTAGATAGCAAAGAAAAAGTATTTCCTGGCTATGTGCTAATCAAGTTGCAACGCTGGCATGATTCGGAAACTGGGGAATGGAAAATCTACGACCAAGCATGGCAGGTAATAAAAAATACGTCCCATGTAATTAACTTTGTGGGAGCCGAGCAAAGAAGGGGTACAGGTAGAGGTCGCGGTCACGTCAAACCCTTGCCCTTAAGCAGTGCCGAAGTCGAACGCATCTTCAAGCAAACCAGCGAACAAGAGCCAGTAGTCAAAATTGACATTGGGGCGGGAGATAAAATTATTGTGCTGTCAGGACCATTCAAAGACTTTGAAGGCGAAGTTATAGAAGTAAGTCCCGAAAGAAGCAAGCTAAAGGCGCTATTATCGATCTTTGGACGCGATACGCCCGTAGAGTTGGAATTTAATCAAGTCGAAAAACAAGGCTAAGACAAACCGATGGCTAAAAAAATAGTAGCAATTATCAAGCTGGCGTTAAACGCTGGGAAAGCCAACCCCGCACCACCAGTAGGTCCGGCTTTGGGTCAACACGGCGTAAATATTATGATGTTCTGCAAAGAATATAACGCCAAAACAGCCGACCAAGCGGGAACAGTAATACCTGTAGAAATATCGGTATTTGAAGACCGGAGTTTTACCTTTATCCTCAAAACTCCCCCAGCATCGGTGTTGATTCGCAAAGCGGCGGGGGTCGAAAAAGGCTCAAACGAGCCAAATAAAAAGCGCGTTGGCTCGATTACGAAAGCCCAATTGCAAGAAATTGCCCAAACAAAGTTACCCGACCTCAATGCCAACGACATTGACGCAGCAATGAAAATTGTCGCGGGAACAGCGAAAAACATGGGAGTTGCGATCGCTGAATAGAATAGACTAGACACTAAAATATTTTATCGGGGGAGAGGCAAAGCTTCGCAATTGACCCCAGGAGAAAAATGACCAAAAAACTATCACGCCGACTGCAAGAACTGCACAAAAAAGTTGAAGACAAAGCTTACGAGCCTCTAGAAGCTCTGCAGCTATTGAAAGAAACCGCTACAGCCAAGTTTTCTGAAGCTGCCGAAGCTCATATTCGGTTGGGAATTGACCCCAAATACACCGACCAGCAACTACGAACTACCGTAGCCTTGCCCAAAGGTACGGGGCAAACTATTAGAGTTGCGGTAATTACTAGAGGCGAAAAAGTCGCTGAAGCAAAAACCGCCGGGGCTGACTTAGTAGGTTCGGAAGAATTAATCGACGAAATCCAAAAAGGAATGATGGATTTTGACCTGTTGATTGCTACTCCCGACGTGATGCCTCAAGTGGCAAAACTAGGACGGGTACTCGGACCGCGCGGTTTGATGCCATCGCCAAAAGGTGGTACGGTAACAAACGATATAGCAGGCGCGATCGCTGAATTTAAAGCTGGAAAACTAGAATTTCGTGCCGACCGTACAGGTATAGTTCATGTTATGTTTGGCAAGGCAGCTTTTCCCCCCGAAGACTTGCTCGTAAACTTGAAAGCGTTGCAAGAAACCATTGAGCGCAACCGTCCATCCGGAGCCAAAGGGCGCTACTGGCGGACAATGTATGTATCATCAACAATGGGTCCATCAATTCAAGTTGATATCAATGCCCTGCGCGACATGAAAACAGACGGAGTTTAACCATAAGTCGATAAGAAAACAAAAACTTCATAGCTAAAAGCCGAAGACCGCAGGAGCGAATACGCTTAATATCCTGCCGAGGTTTATATTTGCAAGGTGCGATCGCTATTTTTTAGCATGGCACGAGCTATATAACTTCGTTACCCGGCAGATTCTGTCGGGTTTTTGATTTTCTAAGGGGCAGCAATGTTTTATTTAAGGAGGTGACATAAATATGGGCAGAACGCTAAAAGATAAACAAGCAATGGTTGCAGAAATTAAAGCAACTTTGGACGAAGCGCAACTAATTCTTGCCATTGATTATCAAGGGCTAACAGTTGGTGAAATTACCGACTTGCGGCGGCGCTTGCGTCCTACAGGTACGGTGTGCAAGATATCTAAAAATACCTTGATGGGAATCGCCATTGACGGTCAGGAAAACTGGCAGCCAATGACCGAATTACTCAAAGGTCCTTCAGCTTTTTTGCTAGTAAAAGATGATGTTTCTGGAGCCATCAAAGCTTACCAGGAATTTCAAAAAGTCAGCAAAAAAACTGAACTACGTGGCGGCGTAATGGAAGGTCGTTTGCTCAAAGAAGCAGACGTAAAAGCCATCGGTGATTTGCCATCGAAAGAACAGCTTATTGCTCAAATTGCTGGCGCTATCAATGGTGTAGCCAGAGGCTTGGCAGTCAGCATTAATGAAGTTCCAGCTTCCCTTGGTCGCAGTCTCAAGGCTGTGTCTGAAAAAGATGGTGGTGGTGGTAGTGACAACGCCGAAACCGACGTTGCCGCCTAAACCGCGAATAGTTTGAAACAATTACAATTTTATTGGAGTTAATCAATGTCTGCTACAACCGATCAAATTCTCGACCAACTAAAAACCCTAACTTTGCTAGAAGCTTCAGAGCTAGTCAAGCAAATTGAAGAAGCATTTGGTGTAAGTGCTGCCGCACCCGTAGGCGGCATGATGATGGCAGCACCCGGCGCTGCGGCTCCTGCTGAAGCCGTTGAGGAACAAACTGAATTTGATGCAATTTTAGATGAAGTTCCTGCCGATAAGAAGATTTCTGTACTAAAAGTAGTTCGGTCTTTGACAGGTTTGGGCTTGAAAGAAGCGAAGGACTTAGTAGAATCTACACCAAAGCCCGTTAAAGAAGCGGTAACTAAAGATGTAGCTGAAGATGCTAAAAAGCAGCTTGAAGAGGCTGGTGCAAAAGTAAGTATTAAGTAGACTTACAACGCTATTTTTTCCTTTAGGAGCCTAAACTACTGCTAGTTTAGGCTCCTTTACTATTAATGCAAATCGGCTTCCCAAACACCAATATAAATGCGATCGCGTTCGTTTCTTTCGATCGTGCCTTTTAAGTTGCCTGTATTAAACGAATAGCTATTAGTTTGGCGCGACCGCACTTGTTGCAAACCACTATTAATAGTGTCCAAATAGTTCTCGCCTAGCATTCCTTGTAAGGTTGCTTGCATAACTTCATATTCCACCGATTGAGCAAAAGCTACTTCTGTTTGGCGAATTTGCCCAGAATTGCGATCGTACAAGTAGCCTAAAGTAATCCGCTCTGGATCTAATTCGTAAATAACGGCGCGAGTATTGCCCCAAATACCTCTAGTATTTCTTTTTGGGTTGCCTAAAGCTGCTTTTACCTTACTTTCTGAAGTCCCCGGCGGGAAACCAATTACTTTAGATCGGGTTTGATTAATTGGTGTAGTGGAAGGACTAGGAGGCGCAACTTCATTTTCTGCGGTGGGAGACGGAGAGGAACTAGGTGAAACCTTTTGTTGGGGAGTCGCAACGGGTGTTGGGGACGGGGAAGAACTCGGCGAAATCTCCTGAACAGAAACGCGATCGCCTCCTGTCACGCTAGAATTAGGCGCTGGTGATGTAATTGGTGCTGCCGAATCAGAAGAATTGGGTACTTGGTTTTGCCCAAAACTAAACATAGCCCCAATTCCAACTAACCCCGTTGCCAGCAAACCACCAACTAATAAATTTCTTTGCCTACCAAATCTTTCACTTTCTACTACATTTTTAGCAGGTGAAAACACCGTAGGAGACTGACTAGCGGCGGGTGCTACGGCAACAGTTGCCAAGGTTTGTTGCCTAGGCACGCTAATTACTTGCAATGCTTCTAGCATTTTTTGGGCAGTAGTGTAGCGATCGCGTGGATGATATTTAATCGCGCGATCGAGTACGGCAGTTAGCTCAGGACTCATATTTGGGCGGTACTTGTGCCACAAAATCTCGCCCGTTTCCGAGTCTAATTCCAACTGTTGGGGATGCTTGCCTGTAAGCATATAAATCGCTGTCAAGCCCAAGCTATAAAGATCGCTGGCATAAATTGGTCTACCCGCAGCTTGCTCTGGAGCCATAAAACCGGGCGTACCAACTACAATCGAGCGATCGCTTTTTCCTTGGGCATTAATTACTGTTGCTACAGTTTCTTTAACTGCACCAAAATCAATCAAAACTGGTTGATTATTTGAGTTACGTAAAATAATATTATCTGGTTTGATGTCGCGATGAATAATACCGCCACTATGAACGTAGGCGAGTACAGATAACAGACTTACTAAAATATTTTTAACATCAGATTCGCTCATGCTTTCTTGAGCCGTGACCACATCAGTCAAAGTCGGTCCTTGAATCCACTCTTGAATCAAATAAAACTGCTCATTTTCGGCAAAATAGGCGAAAAGCTTAGGAATTTGGTCGTTACCTTCTCCTAGTTTCTCTAAAGTCGCTGCTTCCCGCCCAAATCGCTCTTGTTGAAACTTTTGTTGTCCCGCTTGATTTACTTGCAGGTTGCTTACTAACTTTAGCTGCTTAATTACACAGCGACGGCGGGAGGGCAAATAAGTATCCTCAGCTAGGAAGGTTTCGCCAAACCCACCATGTCCTAGAACCTGAATAACTTGATACCGCCCGTTTAGCGTTGTCATCATTAAAAGTTTTACAATAGCACTGCTGCAAATTCAGATTGGGTTTACGCACCTCTACAAAATCTATATCATCTGCTTTGTAGTCTAACCAACTACCCAACGATTGAATTACAAAGTTAGAAGCAATAAAAATTCGGCAATGTTTTTACTCAACTTGGCTCAACAATTGTAGTAGTTCACAATAGTTATAGGTACTAACAGGAAACACTTTACTATTGATGAATAAAGATATGCGCCGGGAATTTGCTAATCCAGAGGAATTAGTAGCTTATCTCCAAGCACAATTTCCCACAGCGACAGCACGAGATAACCATATTAGTAAAACTGTAGGTGGATGCAAAGCCGCCCAAGAACTTTTAGCGCAAGTAAATCCATCCCAATATGCTAGTTCGCGCAACTTCCTAACTGGTGCAGTAACCCGATTATCACCTTACATCCGCTACGGGGTGCTAGGTTTAGCAGAAATACGGGACTATGTTTTGCAGCAAGTACAGCAAAAAGAAGAAGCAAGTAAGCTGATAAATGAATTAGGGTGGCGCGACTATTGGCAACGGCTTTACACCCAGCTTGGTAATGATATTTGGCTCGACTTGCAGCCTTATAAAACTGGTTCTACTGCCAAAAACTATGCAGAAGTATTACCTGATGACATTGCTAGGGGAACAACGAATCTCATTTGCATTGATAGTTTTAGCCGCCAGTTGCGTGAAACTGGATATTTACACAATCACGCCCGATTGTGGCTAGCAGCTTACATAGTGCATTGGCGCTCTATTCGTTGGCAAGCAGGCGCAGTCTGGTTTTTGCAACACTTATTAGATGGCGACCCGGCTAGTAATAATCTTTCGTGGCAATGGGTTGCTAGCACGTTTAGCCAAAAGCCGTACTTTTTTAACCGCGAAAATTTAGAGCGCCATACTGAAGGAGTTTATTGCCGTCAATGTCCCTTGTACGGTAACTGCGACTTTGAAGGAAGCTACGAACAACTACAAAATCAATTGTTTCCCCAAGCAGAGTTTTATCAAGCTACTCCCCAAAAACACCGTAAAGACCGCCAATGATCGAGGTCTTGATAATTATGATTCAACCAATAATTTGGGTGCATGGAGACTGTTTGAGTCCCGCTAATCCCGGCTTGAAAATGTACCCCGATGCTCCGGCAATTTGGGTATGGGATGATGCTTTAATCGATGAGTGGCAGCTAAGTCTCAAACGGATAAAATTTATTTACGAATGCTTATTAGAGCTACCTGTTGTAATTCGACGCGGCGATGTGGCAACCGAAGTAGTTAGTTTTGCCCAACAAGGCGATCGCAATGCTGTTGTCACGGCAATTAGCCCTAGCCCTCGATTTGAGGATATTTGCCAAAAAATTGCATCTCATCTACCAATAAGCGCGCTACCTGTAGAGCCGTTTTTTGAGTATGAGGGCTACATTGACCTCAAAAGCTTTTCCCGTTACTGGAAAGTTGCCCAACGTCATTTATAGACGCTTCAAACCTCTACTTGCACCGTTGCACCCCATGCTAACTGTAATTGCTTTTGAGCGTTGCCATTGGCTACGGCAATTTCTATATAGCCATGGCTACCAGTCAACGCGAGTATTTTTCCCGGGACAACATCTCTATAAGTCTTACATCCTGGAATAGTTAGCTCCTTAACTAATACAATCCAAGTTTTGTTTTCTACGGTTGTACCGGGAATATTTGTAATTAAATTGCCAAACCGATCGATGTATTGAATGCAGCCTGTAATCCCTGTACTTGTCACCGTTACATTTTGTATATTTAGCTGCACCAAAGTATCTATATCTACCTTTTTGCCCAACTGAGCGATCGGAACACCACTAGCTAAATGCGCTCCTACGGGCGCAAAAATATCTCTACCGTGGAATGTATTGCTAGGTTGAGAGGAGCGCCAATACTGGGGGCTAGTCAGTTCAACGGCAGCAATTGCCGGGCTATGAGCTAGTACGCCACTAAATATGCCATTGTCTGGACCAACTAAAAAGCCTTGAGCAAATTCAATAGCCAGCGATCGCCTGTTACTACCTACACCTGGATCGACCACCGCTACATGAACGCTACCCTGGGGAAAATAAGCATAAGCATTCATCAAACAAAACCTAGCTGCTGCAATATTTTGGGCGGGAATTTCATGGGTCAAATCTATGACGGTTAAGTGCGAGTTAATCTTGGCAATTTCTCCTTTCATTACCCCTACATACACGTCGCTCAAACCAAAATCGCTAAGTAAAGTCAAAATTTGATGTTGAGACATTGCTCTGTCCTGCGGTAGATATTGGCTTCTTAAGGAATATTTTAGGAGTTTCTGTAGCCATTGTTACGAAAAAGGTGTTAGGTTAGGATTAACAAATAAAAAACTAATAAAACAGATAAGTAAAAGTCATGAATAGAAATAAACCACAAGCTGCCAAGCAAGCTTCCGATGCCCACCGCGTAAATATTCAAAGAAGTTTAGAGCATCGCCTACAAGTTGCTAGAGCCAACGGAGATGACAAGCTAGTTCGGCAGTTAGAAGCAGAAATGAGCTATTTCAACTAAATCAACCAAATAACTAGAATTTTTATCCTCTCCATTCTTACCTTGGGTAAGTTGGGGAGGATATTTTCGTTATTAGTGACAAATAGAGCTTGTCTTCAAAAAACTTAAACATCAAACTTGAACATTCCGAACTCTTACTAAGTCGTAGTTATACTGGTTAGTTGAAAGTCTGTACTTGATACTACACTCGCTTGGTCTTTGGGAAAATTTTTGATGAGAGAAATAGTAATTACTTTATTAAGAACGCTCAAGTGGATTTTAAGCCGGAATATAGAGCGAATTATCTGGAATCTATTTCTAGCTTTTATTCCTCTTGGTTTAAGTTTTTGGTTATTTCGTCGCGGGCGATCGCGTTCTTTTGTTTGGTGGTTGGGGTTTGTGGTTTTCATTGCTTTTTTACCCAACGCACCTTACATTTTGACTGATATTATTCATCTTATTAATGATGTCCGCGATGTCAATTCTGTATGGGTAGTTACTTTAATAGTTTTTCCTTTACATTTATTATTTATTCTCTCTGGGTTTGAGTCTTACGTTGTCTCGTTAATCAATGTAGGTTATTATTTGCAACGCATTGGCTTGAGTAAATGGATTTTGGCTATGGAGTTATTTATTCACGCTTTATGTTCTGTTGGTATTTATTTGGGCAGATTTCCCCGTTACAATAGTTGGGATTTGATTACTAAGCCAGATGCCTTAGTCAATACGGTAATAGAAGACTTAATTGGTAAAATTCCCTTAGCAATCGTTTTTATTACTTTTATCGTCATCGCTATTTTGTACTGGCTTTTCAAGCAGGTAACTATTGCAGTTTTATGGCAACGAGGAGCAATATCTTTTTACCAACCTACTAACAAATCAATTACTCACCAACCATAAGTAATTATTGAATGACTAATAATTTTCCCAGCTAGCAACTAATAGCTTTATTGACTCTGGTTGTGCGATCGCCTTTGGCGCTACCCCTTGGGTAATCGCGAATAGCTGGTTTTCGACCAATAGCTAGATTTAGTTTTTGCCATGTTACAAATAATTGACGCACAAAGTTCTGACTTTGATTGAGATTTGACGACTTTGATAGTGTAGTTGGAATCGGTCGTTTTAATCTTCTGCCTGTGCGTCTGCGGAGCATCTGCGCTAGTTGCAATGCTTCTCGCTCTTGCTGAAACAGGTCTACTTTTCTTGTGGTTACAACGATTACCCCAGGTCTTTTGTAATGGATGCAGGGAATAACTATTAATTTATGCTGAAATATTCTATTTGATATTGGACGGGTGTTTTGGTCGCCTTTGATTTCGCTGGCGGTAACTTTTAAGGCAAATAACGCTTCTTCTAATTGGGCGGATAATTGGTTAACTTTTTCTGCATTGACTAATAGTTTTTGCCAGCCGCTACCCACTTTTTGGGGCTTCTCTCGATTCAACTGGGGTTGCAATGGTTCTATAGGGCTAAGGTGCGATGTTATTTCTGTACCTGTGGCAATAAATTCGTTCACAATCAAACGGCTCCTATACTTGCAAATACATTCTTGCACCACAATAGTACAAATGAACTACTAAAGCAAGTGTAGTTAGCTAGAAGAAGCACTAAGATCGGCATTGCGCTTCAAATAACCATCTTCCATATCGACAATGCGATCGGCTATATCCAAAATGCGGTTGTCGTGAGTCACCATCAAAATAGTCGAGCCTTGCTCTTTGGCGAGGCGCTGCATAATTTCCACCACATCGCGCCCAGATTTTTTGTCCAAAGCGGCGGTAGGCTCGTCTGCTAAGACAAGTTTGGGATGATTTACCAAAGCACGAGCGATCGCAATGCGTTGTTTTTGTCCGCCCGAAAGGTTGTCTGGGTAATAGTTGATGCGATCACTCAAACCGACTGCTTGCAACATTTCTTCAGATTTGGATTCGGCTTGTTGCTTGGAAATGCGATCGTTGAGTTCAATTGACATCTGCACATTTTGCTTAGCACTCAAAAATCCCAGTAAATTATGAGCTTGAAAAATATAGCCAATTTGTCGCCGCATTTGCACTAATTCACCTTCTTTAGAGCCATGCAGTTGCCGATCTAAAAGTTTTAAATTGCCTTCCTGGACAGAGCGCAAGCAACCAATTAGGCTAAGTAGCGTAGTTTTACCAGAGCCAGAGGGACCTGTCATGATCACAATTTCCCCAGCATTTATGCTGAGATTGATATCAAACAAAACTTGCTTTTTGAGGTTTCCTTTCCCGTAATAATGATTGAGATTTTCAATGGCAATTACAGGTTCTACCATACTTCTTAGCTCCTGTTAACTAAAATATATCCGCCGGATCGGCAGCTTGGAGTTTGCGGACGGCGATCGCTCCTGAAACACAACACATAATTATAGTTAAAATTATCACAGTTATTGCTCGTCTTGCTGTCATCACTATGGGTAGCAATGTCGCATTTTTTGCCATAGCGTACTGGAACACTGCCAACCCAAATCCTGGTATATAGCCCAAAATTGCTAAGATTAAAGCTTCTTGAAATACTACAAATAGCAAGTATTTTTGCGTATAGCCCATTGCTTTTAAAGTTGCGTATTCTGGCAAGTGGTCGGAGACTTCACTATAAAGAATTTGGTAAACAATTACCGTTCCCACAATAAAGCCGATAATTGTCCCTAATGTAAAAATAAACCCAATCGGGGTACTACTCGACCAGTAAGCTTTTTCAAAGTCAATGTATTCTTGTTTAGTTAAAATTTTGATATCTTTGGCTAAATAGCTGACTAATTGCTCTTTAACTATGGCTGCATCGGCTCCAGGTTTTAGTTTTATTAACCCGATGTCAATTAATCCGCGCTGCCTTTTATCTGCAAACAAGCGTAAAAAATTGCGATCGCTAGTAATTAGGTTTCCATCTGCTGCAAAAGATGCACCTAATTCAAACATCCCGCCGACTTTAATTCGTCTACCTGCTACTTCGGTTGTAACTACTTTTCCTTGATTAAAATCTGTAACAATTTCGCCGAATTCTGGTCTAGATCCGCGATCGAATAATACTACATCAGGTACTTTAACTAGGTCTAATTTTTCTTCAACTCCAGGTAAAGCAAGTAATCTATCTTTGGGGTTTATACCAATTACTTGAATAGTGCGCAGCTTGCGAGTTTGCGGATTTTTCCAGGCAGTAAAGTCTAAATATATCGGATGCACAGATTTTACAGATTGCACTCCTAATGCTTGATACAAACGCCTTTGGGAAAAGGATTCCATTGACAGTAAAGCATCAGATTGAGGATTAATCAATACAATATCTGCATCCAAACTATCGTGCAGCCGCACATTAGAATTAAATAATGCTTCTCTAAACCCAAGTTGCATAAACATGAGAATATCGGCAAAAGCAATTCCCGATAGAGCAATCAAAAGCCGAGGTTTTTCTCTAGTTAATTGCAGCCATGCTAGAGGAATTTTTTTAAACATTATTTATATAAAATTAAATTTTGATTGCCGCAATAACTTTGGCATTAGTTAAACCAGAAACTTTGCGACTAGATTGAGAATCGAGCTTAATTTTAACTTCAATAACTCTCGCATCTACATCCGCTGATGGATCGTTATCAATTACATTTTGTTTACCAATTAGTCTACCAACTTCTGAAACAGTACCCTTTAGTTCGCCACTAAAAGCGCGATTATCGCTAGTAATAGCAGCTTTTTGTCCAGGACGAATTTTATTAATATCTTCTTCTAGCACTTCCGCAACTACTACCATTGAATCAGTTTTACCCAATTCAAGAATGCCATTATTACTAATAGTTTCTCCGGATCTCGTATGAATTTTCATCACTTCACCAGTTTGGGGCGCAGTAACATAAGTCAAAGCTAATTCTGCTTGTGCTTGCTTTACCCCAGACATCGCGCTATTGACTTCAGCTTGAGCAATCTGCACATCTACTGGGCGAATTTCAGCAATTTTGTTCAAATTTGCTCTTGCTTCATTAATTTGTTGAGCTAAAGTAGCAATTACTCGTTCTCTGTTTGCTCTTGCTTCAATAAGCTGCTGTTGGATTGTTCCTGTTTTTTCTCGGCGGGTGGCTTGGCTTTCGTTGACTTGTTCGGTAGTTGTTACCGCGCTCAATCGTCTTCGTTCTAATTCTTGGGCAGAAATAGCCCCATTTTTATATAAATCTTGATAGCGTTGCAGATCGCTTTGAGCGTTGCGTTGCTCCGCTTCGGTACGCGCTACGGTTGATGTGAGCGTTTCATTTTGTCCTTGGAGTTCGGCTTCCAAACGGGCAATAGTGGCATCGTTAGCTTTAATTTCACCACTTAATTGAGCTTGCAAACGCGCAATTGTTGCTTGTCCAGCTTGGATTTCGCCTATTTGCGCTCCAGCTTTTACTTTAGCTAAATTAGCACGGGCAACTTCTACTTGTTGTTTAGCTCCGTCTAAAGCCGCCCCCGTGCGATTGCGATTGTCTAAAATAGCTATTACTTGTCCGACGTTAACTAATTGCCCTTCTTTGACCAATAATTTATCAACTCGCGCTCCCATCCCTTGAGCCGAGCTTGGGGCAGACACCTTAATCACTTCTCCTTGAGGCTCCAATCGTCCTAGGGCGATCGCCGATTCAATTACAGGTGCAGGGATTGCTACAGACTGTGTTGTGGCTTGCTTTGGCTGCAATCGATTAAAAGCTACAGCCCCAAGAGCGATCGCGGCAGCTATAGCTAAACCTATCCGCCAACGATTTTTGGGTCTTAAATCTGATTCTGCTTTTCGTGTTGGTTGTTCGATCGTTCTAGACATGGCGATCGCTTCTCTATGATTTAAAAACGTTACACCCCAAGTTTAAAAATACAACTTATGCTAAGTATCTGCAACCAAAGGAATTTATTACCGATAAATAGTGCATATTTTTTAGTTTGTCGCGATCGCCTACTAACTAAAACTACTACCCAAGAAACCCTTTGCTCAACGCCTAGCTAGGAAAAACCAATTTAGCCAAAACACCATGTGAGTTGAAACGATCGCCCAGAATGCAACCTGATATGACTTCTTGATGGTTTTGTGACGAAATCTTCTTTGAGCGATAAATTCACCCAGCCATCCGCCCGCCAATTCGCACAGGTGTAGCGTTTGTTCTGGAATCCTCCTGCTCCCTCGCTTTGCACGAGACTTATCGTCAGCGTATAAAGCAAAAGTTATTAGACTCATTACAGGATAGAGAATAAGCGGAAGTAGATTTGAAGTTTTCCCAGCAAAATCAATTGAACCAGCTAAAGGCAGAATTGACAGCAGCAATACTTCCACTACTGGAAAGGAAGATGTAGTACCGCCTAAAGAAAATTTAGAAGCTGGCTTATTTCTTGCTCCTAGAATAAAGGCATTGTCAGCACGAATTTTGCCATCTTTTTCAACTACGGTATGGTAGTAAATTGTGTCGTTTAGTTGTGGACGGCGAGTGGCATCTTTAATTTGCGAGACGTGTAAAAAAACTTCTTGACTGCCATCAGCAGGTTGAATAAAGCCAAAGCCGCGATCGTCCTTCCATTTTATGAGTTGTCCTTGGCGTAGACTATTTTCCATAAAGTAAGTCTGGATGAATAAATGAGGGCGATCGCTATAGATTAAAAACTTTACATCTCACAATTTAGAATGCAACCTGTGCTGATTATCCACAGGCAAAGTAGCCTATTACTGATAAATTAAATATTGCATATTTATTGTTGTTCATCTAATAATATTTTCAAAGCTGCGATTGAAGAACAGAATACAAGCAACTCATTTTTAAATTCGATTGCATTTTGATTGTTTAAGATTACGTTAGCTCCCTAAACAGCGTGCTTCTCAATAGAAGATTTAGCTTATACAATTACTTAAGTCATATTCATCTTGAATATTTTTAATTCGGAAACTAGCATTAAATTTTTTCTTAAACTTACTTTGTAACTGTTGTACATTTGTTGTTTGTTTAGGCACACGGGTAGACACAATAAAACATAACTTCTTTATCTGCTGAGGTGCTGCCGAAAGTAATTCAATAGTTGATTCTATTTGTTTAACGGCATGAGCAATATCGCTTCCCTTTAACTCTACATATATTTCTACTCCATTAGAAGGAATAAGTGCGTAATCGCAACGCAAAGTGTCATTATCACTAATAACGCAGCCATCAACCCTGATCTTTAATATGTTGGCTTGATTCGGGTTTAAAAAAATTATTTTACTCTTGTTCTCTTGCAATACAATCTTTGTGTGAGTTAAATGTTCCTCACACGTCGGAAGACTTTTCATATACGATTTAAACTAAGTTCAAGAGCCTATCAAATTCAATAGCTAAGTCATCAGAAACAGAATCGATCACTTTTGCATCGATCAACCCCGTATCAGGACAAACAATACTACTGCATTTTCCATCCATCAAAACATAGGCTGAGAGATCGGAAATATCTAGGGATTTGTATTTAGATACAATATTTTCTAATTGCTGGTGTATATCTTCACCGGACTCTGCATAAAGAAGACCAGCTTGGAGTAAGTTATTAACTGCTGTTAGAACATATGGACTATGGGTAGTTATGAAAAATTGAAGTTGCTCCTTGCGATAGTTAAATACAGTGGCGATCAATTCAACTACATTACGCTGTGCGCTTGGAAATAAATGCGCTTCTGGCTCCTCTATATAAACTGTCCGTCCAGCACGAGGAGAAGCTAGAAAAGGTAGTGCAGCCAGCATAATTGTAAGAGGCAATGTTTCCTGTTGACCGGAAGATGAGTTTGCAACACTAATACGTCTTCCATCTGCAACCTCTAGAAAATCTTTTCCTTTTTCGTGTATGTGCTTACCACATAAAGACTTCTCTATTAGTCTGTTTATTTCCTCTTGTATACCTTTCTTGTCTTTGTTCTCCGGTCTAACTCTAGAGCTTAAACGCAGACGTTTTATACTTTCATATGTTGAACCAAACTCTCTTAAAAATGGATCTAGGGCATTATTGCTTGAAAGAAAGGAAAAAATGTTATTTTGAAGATTAGCAAAAAACGAGCGCCCAGCAGGAATAAAAAGCTGACTGAAGGTAGCCTCTCGACCTATAGATTTTTCTAAAAAATTTACCAGGTGTTCTCTTAAAACTTGGTGTTCTTTTATTAAGTACAATCTATCAGAGTCATAATCTGTAGGGTTTTTTTCAGATTTTTTATCGGTTGTTTTTTTAAGTAAATTGCGTAGCTCTGTAAGTTGTTTTTTGAATAAATCTGAGTAGCTAAGAGAAATTTTACCTTTAGTATCCTGGTTTTTACTAACTTCTATAAAAACATTGGAAATCTCATACTTAATGAAAAAATCTTGTTTTCCCCAAGAATCTGGAGGAAAGTATTCCTCAAAGGTTTTGGAATAGTTTAAATCTAGATTGCGTTTTGTTTGCTCGTTCTCTACAATCGATAAAATTTCCCATACAAAGCTCTTAAAATAAAAAAGAAGTTTAGCGCAAACACTTTTACCACTCGCTTGAGGTCCAATTAATATATTTACTCGCTTGATCTCAATCTCTAACTCTTTGATACCAGCAAAGTTTTTAACTGTTAATTTTTCAAACATAATTGAAACTTAAGCACAGCAAGGGTTTACATTATATTTTAACATTTAATTTTGACGTTTTAGGTCGCACTTACTAACTATCAGGCAAGTCAAACAAAACTGTAGTCATATAATGTTCTGCCCAATCGCTACCAAAAGCTTTTTCTAGGACTCTGCGGGTTTTATCATTTTGCTGCTGTTTAGTACAGTAATAATGCTGCGCGGCAACAATTTCGGCTCTTTTTTCGCCACTTTGAGGTACTGAAGCGATCGCATTTTGGCAATGAATAGCTAAAAATGCCTCTACTCGCTGCAAAAACATTGCTTCTTCTTCGGGCGAACCTGGGCGGACAAAAATACAAAACTCCGAAAAAATATTTCCCCACTCAGGCAACTCGCGGCTATTACTAAAATCGAGGCTAGGTAAGGCTTTAATTGAGGTGCTGTAGTCAGGTGTAGTTACGCGTTCGGCATTCAGAGGCGATAAATCAGCGATCGCGGCGCTAATTTGTCCCCTGCCTCCTACTAAGTCGCAACCAAACATTGGTAAGGCGTATTCGGGGCGCGGAAACATCACGCAATGCAATATATCAAGCATTGTCCCGACTTTAGCGAGTTCCAAGTGCAGCTTGCGAAACTGGGGAGTTTGGTAGCATAAGTTTTCAATTACTAGCTTTTCCCCTTCTAGCTTCCCTTCTACATAGCCTAACTCCGCAGGTATGGGATAAGGTGACAAATCTAAGTATTTGTGCCAACTAGCTTCAATTACATCGGCTAACTGGCAAATTAAAGGGTGTTGTTGCGATCGCAGTGAAGATTTTGATGACATATCTGTTTTTTAAAATTACGGCACTAAGTAAAGTTATTCAACACTTGTGGCGGTACAGCTTTAAATATCTGTAACATAGAATACAGAAAGAATAAGTTAGTTGTGCAAAAGGAAGAAACGATGCAAGTAAATTACTACCAGCCAAACTTTTGTATTTTACCTGTAGGGCAAATTGACTGGTCAAATAAAACTAGCTGCAACTTAACGCACTCGCCTGATACCTGGGTACACTTACTAAAGTTGCCCAGCGAATATAGTTATGACGAAGCATTGCTACTGTGCGATTTGGGCGAAGACAAGTGGGTGGCATGGGTTCCAAATCATGGAGAAACGGTATTAGATGCCCGTGATTTTTATCCTACCTAAGTAGCTTGCCAAAAATCCGTCACATCATAATCTAACTGTTCTAGCATTTGCCGCAGTAAGGGCATACTCAAGCCAATAACATTAGTATGGCAGCCAACAATTTTGTCTATAAACAAGCTGCCATAACCTTCCAAAGCAAAAGCCCCGGCACATTTGAGCGGTTCGCCCGTAGCTACATATTTGGCAATTACGTGATCGCTTATTTGAGCAAAATGCACTTGCGTCATTTGCGGGCGGCTAATCGTCCGATTTTGTGCTAAGTCAATCAAAGCATGACCCGTATAGAGTTCGCCGACTTTACCACGCATTTTTTGCCACCGGGCGATCGCTTCAGACGGGTTTGCGGGTTTCCCGTGAATCTCGTCGTCTACTAGCAATACTGAATCGCAACCCAAAATCAAAGCCGACTCAAATTGTCCCGCAACTCTTTCGGCTTTGCACTTGGCAAGAATTTCTACCAATTGACGCGGATCGCTTCTTTGAATTTGCGACTCATCAAAATTGCTTACACTTACTACGGGGTCAATTCCAGCAATTTGCAGCAAGCGGCGACGGGCGGGAGAAGCGGAAGCAAGTACAAACTGGGGTAAACGCATACTAATAAACTAAGAAAGAATCAACAATCGATTCAAACTGGTTTTTAACTTTTTGCCAACGTCTTTCGGGCGCAGAAGCGTTGAAAGTATAAAGTTTGCCGCGACTAACAGCGACACTAGCTAAATTATGGCGTTCTTGTTGATTGGGGAGTTTGACAGCGTACTCCAAAAGGTAGTATTTTTTGCCTTTTACCTCCCGCGAAGCTGCGTTGACAAGTTCCGCCTCACGCCCAGAATCAGGAGGTGCGATCGCGCTTTTACTCAATTTGTAGCCAACTTCGCTTGGAGTTCCAAGTTCTGCTAGGGTTTTACCATCTGCAACTGGGCTTACTACTACAGATACATTTTCGCTAATTTCAATCAAATCGTGGAAAACAACATCTGCACCATTAGAAACTTTTACTGGCAACCAGCCGTTGGGATACAAAAACTCGTAGCCACGGACAGCATCTACATAGCTTTTGAGTCCTGCCCCGGCGGTGGCACAACTTGTTAAATTAAAAGTAACTGCTATAACTAGCAAAAAAGCGGCAATTTTTTTCAACATTTGGAATAGGATTTTGGGCTTACACGCCAACAGGCGTATTTTAATTGCCTCATTAGTATAAAGAACTGTGCGATCGCATTTGTCAATCAAAAATACCTATGCTATCAAGTACCGAATTACGCTGGTTTTATCCTGGCAAGTTGCCGGAAGCAGTTTCTGCCTGGTTTAGGGCAGAATATTTAGGTAAGGTTTTAGAACCACCAGAAAAGCGTGAAGATATTTACCTTTATATAGCCTCAGATTGCGACTATATGGGTATAAAACTGCGTCAAGGGCGATTAGAAATTAAATGGCGCAAAGCTGAACTCGGTATAGTAAGTATTGCGCCAAAAGTAGAGGGTAAGTTGGAAGCGTGGGATAAATGGATTTGTGAAGACTCGACAGCTAAGAACTTTCAACTCCAAAGTGTCATCGATAAATCCCATTGGGTGAAAGTTTCTAAGGTACGACAACAGCACAAGTATCAAGTTTTAGAGCAAATGGTGCAAGATGTGCCGCTTAATGCCACCCTTGACCAAGGATGTAATGTAGAACTAACTCACCTTAGTATTGGTAGCAATGATTGGTGGAGTATTGCTTTAGAAGCTTTTGGTGCATCTACAGATAATTTGCATGTTGTCGCTAATAAAGTTTTTCAACACTACAATGCGTCTTCTTTACAGGCTAAAGATTCTTTTGCTTATCCAAGGTGGCTAACTACTGCTATTTAAGTAGGCAGCAAACCGCAAACAGCTTATAAAATGAGGATATTAATTACTGGAAATAAACGCAATGGATACCCAAACCCTGATTGAGAGAGTTGCTTTAGTTAGAACCAAGCGCGAAGAATTGCTAACTTTACTAGAACAGCCAAATTTGGGCAGCCTGAGAATTGATGTCAATCAAGCTTTAGAGGAAATGGACGACTTGCTTGATGAGTTTAAGCGGACTTTTCCTGGAGAAGCTTACTAAAAATTTCACGCTGACAGTTACTTAATCTAACTACTCAGCGTGATTTTTTTTGATTATGCACTTCATCTAATTATTTTCTGTTTTTTTGCCTACTTCTCTAACTAATTTGACTAGCTCTAAAGTAGGGGTGTCTTTTTTGCAAAAAGCATCGAGAGAACTAATATTGCTTGTTTCCAGAAATTTGGGATTTTCTAAAGAAGAATAAGCAATAATTTGAATAGATGAATCTATATTCTTGATCCGGCTAGAAGCACTCCAGCCATCCATTACAGGCATTTGCAAATCGAGAACAATGACGTTGGGGTGGTAGCGTTCTACCATTTCTATCGCTTCTTGTCCGTTGCTGGCAACACCGACTAGCTCGATATTTTCTTGCCCGCTAAGAGCTAATTTGAGACTAAAACGAGTTAGTTCGTGATCGTCAACTACAAGAACGCGCAATGTATAGGGGCGACAAGACAACATTAACATCCGGATAAACTAAAAATGATTAATTACTTATTTTTTTTACAGTTTAGATTATCGTTGTTTTAACCGTATCTATCCTCTGGTTGAATGATCTATATCGCTTGGTTGAGATAATGGACTTCAAGTCATAGGGCTTGAATAAAGAAGCATACTGGCGATCGCACTTTGTTAAAATAAAGCAAAAACTTTGAATACTCGTCCTATTTATTTAGATTGTCACGCCACAACACCTGTTGACGAACGGGTATTAGCTGCCATGCTGCCCTACTTTACAGAGTATTTTGGTAACCCATCAAGTAGCGGTCACATTTACGGCTGGGAAGCGGAAGCTGGGGTTAAACAAGCAAGAAATACCTTAGCTGGTGCTATTGGCGCGTCGCCAGAAGAAATAGTATTTACAAGTGGGGCAACAGAAGCAAATAATTTAGCCATTAAGGGGATTGCCGAAGCTTATTTTAGTAAGGGGCGGCATATCATTACCTTACGAACCGAGCATAGCGCCGTACTAGATCCTTGCAATTACTTACGAAGTCTTGGGTTTGAAATTACTATTTTGCCCGTGCAGCCAGACGGACTAATCGATCTCAACGTTCTCCAGCAAGCTTTGCGTCCAGAGACGATTTTAGTATCGGTAATGGCAGCTAATAATGAAATTGGCGTTTGGCAGCCATTGGCAGAAATTGGCGCAATTTGTCGCGCGGCGGGGGTTTTGCTGCATACAGATGCGGCGCAGGCGATCGGTAAAATACCTCTAAATGTAGAGGAAATGAACATTGACTTGCTATCAATGACGGCTCATAAAGTCTACGGAGCGAAAGGTATAGGTGCTTTGTACGTCCGGCGGCGCAACCCTAGAGTTCAGATCTCGGCGCAGTTACATGGAGGCGGACACGAGCGTTCTAGGCGATCGGGGACGTTGTATCCGCCGCAGATTGTCGGATTTGCTAAAGCTGTAGAAATTGCTCTAGCCGAAATGGAAACAGAGTCTAAACGTTTGACGGATTTAAGACAAAACTTATGGCAACAGCTAAGTAAGTTAGAAGGAATCCATCTCAACGGTCATCCCACCCAACGATTACCAGGCAACTTAAATATTAGTGTAGAAGGTGTAGATGGAGCAGCTTTGCTGTTAGGGTTGCAGCCAGTAATGGCAGTTTCCTCCGGTGCTGCTTGCTCTAGTACAACCATGGCTCCATCTCATGTTTTGACGGCGCTTGGACACTCAGAAAAATTAGCTTATGCCTCGGTAAGGTTTGGGATGGGCCGTTTTACTACCACTTCAGAAATTGAGCAAGTAGCTCAACACGTAACTGCGACTATTTCTAGTCTGCGGCGGCAAACTTCCCCTGTTTAGCTGAAAATTTTACCAAGCAACTTGCGATTTTTCTTGCAACACGCGATCGTAGACGTTAACTGTCTGCTGCGCGAGTTTGTTCCAGCTAAAACGTTTCTCCAAGTCTTGATAAGCATTATCTATCAACCACTGCCCATAACCAGGATTTTTTAATACTTGCAATATTCCCCAAGCTAAAGAATCCGCATTGCCTGTATAAGTAACTACACCTGTCTTTGTATGCTGTACGACTTCCGGTAAACCTCCCGTATCAGAAACCACCACCGGGACGCGGGCAGCAAAACTTTCCAGTGCTACAATCCCAAAGGGTTCGTACAAACTCGGAAAAACCGCGCAATCAGCTACAGTTTGGAATTTGTCTAGGGCTTCATCAGACATGAAACCTGTGAAATAAAACTTGTCCCAAACGCCTAAATCCCAAGCTTGGCGTTTTAAGTTATCAGTGTTTCCGCCACCAATAATTACAAATTTGACATAACCACCCATTTCAGCAGCGATTTTGGGAGCGGCGTTTATCAACACCGAAATGCCTTTTTCATGAGTCATGCGCCCGACATAGTAGACTATTTTTTCGCGATCGCTGGCAAAGTAACGGCGAAAATTCCAAAAGTCGAAATCTGTTTGATGCTGCTTTTTTTCGGCTCTAATCCCGTTATAAATCACATCTACTTTGTCCCCAAAACTCTGCAAGGCTCTTTCTACCTCATGGCGCATATATTCAGTACAAACAATTACCCGCCAAGCATTGTAAGCGAGCAACCTTTCTTTGCCGCAAATGTAATAATGGTCGGCATTGTAAAGCCCATTGTAGCGCCCAAATTCTGTCGCGTGAATAGTAGCAATTAGTGGCACTTTAAAATTGTGTTTGAGCGAAATCGCCGCATCGCCAACTAGCCAATCGTGAGCGTGAATTAGATCGAAAGCACCTTCTTCTAGCATCAATTTAGCGCCATGACTGCCCATGCTCTCGTTTAAATTGACTATCCAGTGGAAAAAGTCGTTACTTGCCGCAACGCTGACGCGATGTACCTTCACTCCGTCAACTACTTCGTACATTGGCGCTGCGCCAAATTCTACGGTAATTAAGTGAACATCATGTCCTAACTTGACAATTTCTGGATACAACTCAGCTACGTGGCGGGCAATTCCGCCCACAATTCGCGGTGGAAACTCCCAAGTCAGTACCAAAATCTTCATCGACCAAAAACCTGTAAATACTTCTAAATATATATTGATTTAAAGCGATAAGAACAAGAACTTAAGTATGTATAATTACTGAATTTTTTTTAGGCTTTAATTAATACTAAAGCTTAGGACCCAACGATCGCCTTGAGTTGGTTTTGGTAGGCAACCCATGCAGCCGTAGCCCTTTCGGAAGCTAAAACGCCTTTTTTTAGCAATACTACACCCTCAGCAAAATCAATAATTCCGTATTGGCGATTGTTGCCAAGTTGGTCGATTAGCTTAACACTATCTAAGAGTAACTGGCGATCGCCTTTAAAAGCCGCTTGATACTGTTGCAATTGCCAAAGATCGGCGATCGCATAATCTACGCTAATAACTTCCCGCGCATCGTTACGCAATTGCAGCGCCGGAAACCTAAGAATTTCGCGGCGGCTAGAAAGGTGAGGCACAAGATAAGTCGTTGCCGATACACTAGCGTCAGTAGGAATTTGCGCCAGTAGACGACGCACTTGGGAGACATGATGCCACTGCTGAGGCAAAGACACGTATACCAAAGGTTGAATTGAATCGGGAATCAGAAAGTAAAAAGTTCGACTAGGGTTTGATGTCAGCGTAAATATTAAGGATAAACAAATACAAGCAGTCCAAAAACGCTGAAATGACGGCTTAAATTGTTTGGGGTGACGAGCGTACCAAAGGATTGTGCCGTAAAATATTCCCGGAACGACCGTCAAAGCATAGCGAATTGTAATTGCTAACCTTGATTCTCCTTGCTGTAAGAATATTTGCAGCAAAGGAAACCCCGCCACTAGCCAAGCTGCGCCCGAAATAGCAGGTACAAAAGCTAAAGGCAGCCAATGACCAAGTAAATATTTAACTTTGGTTGCAAAGGGTGAAAATAACTGGATTATCAATTGTCCAGGTTTACTGACAATTGCCCAAATAATATCTAAAGTAGTCGCTTCTTCTTTGTCGGTAAAGTGTCCAAAGCGTTCGATCATAAAACGCCGCGAAATATCATCAGAAAATAACGGCATGATCGCATTAGTCAGCACCAGCATATACCCCAAGCTAACAGTACAAACAGCTAAACCAAGCCGGGGGTAGCGTTTACTTGCAATTAAATAAAAGCCAATACTAAATAGCACTACTCCGCTATCTTCGCGCACAGCTAAAATTAACACTGCAAGTAGCCAAAATAACCGCCATTTGCGCTTTTCCATTGCCAGCAGCAACCCAAATACAAATAAGGGAATCTGACTTAGATCGTGAAAATTGGTCAGAGTAGGACCAATTACAGCATTAGCCGCATAAAAGCTGATAGAAATCATTGCAGCTAAGGGCGCTTCTAAATAGTGCCTTGCCAAAGCATAGAGAACTAACCCCGCCGCCGTAACTAAAATTACTTGTAAAATCGATAAACTAGCTGGAGAAGGAAATAAATAGTAAAGCGGTAGCCAAAGTAGTAAAGCGGGGGTAAAGTGTTGCCCCAAACGGTGATAAAACACCTCTGGAACTTTGCCATTGTGGACGACATTGGTAGAAAGGCTAGAAGAAAGCGAACTTTGAAACATTCGCCCGTGAGTGCCGTTCCAAAATACCTGATTAAAAATACCTTGATCGAAAGAGGCGTAAAAGGTGTAGTAGCGATGGAGGATAAATATCAGACAACAAACAAAAAAAATACTTGCTACTTTAGCAACCAACCATAAACTCGGCTGTTGCCGTAATTTGAATAACATTACTTACTCCCAACCTTGATAACTTTGGAAAGCGAGTTTAATTTTATCAGCCTTGGAGAACGAGCAGAAAATCAAGATTTTGCGTTTTTAGTGGCAACTGCTGCCGGATTCATTGCAAAATAGAGTCAGTTTACTATTTTTGGCTACTTTTTATATGCCGATCGCGGTTGTTGATGCCCAAAACTTGCTTGCCGACTTAATCGCCCGCTATCGCTCTAAAGTAGATTATTTGGCTATTCGCTTAGAAGAAGCCGAGGGTACAGATATTCTACGGCGTGGTGACAAAATAGAAACCCTCAGTGAAGGCTTATCAATTGGCGGGCAAATTCGCGCTTGTTATAAGGGCGGCTGGGGATTGAGTAGCTTTAACGAGCTTTCTACTATTGAAGCCCGGATCGAAGAAGCCGTAACCGCCGCCCGAATTGTTGGCGACTCAGAAACCCTATTAGCCCAGATCGAACCCTACCAAGATATTTGTTTTGTGCCACTAACTGGAACCGATCCGCGCCATGTTTCCTTAGCGGCAAAAAAAGAATTATGTGATCGCTATGGCGAAATCCTCAAAAGTGTAAACCAAATTACGACTACTTCTGTCCGCTACGGCGACACCGTGCAAAGAGTAGTTTTAGCAACATCGGAAGGCACATTAATCGAGCAATCATGGGTAGATATGGAAATGCGCTTTGCGGCTACGGCTCGTAATGGCGATACCGTACAAACCGGGCGCGAAACTATCGGTTCCCGCAAAGCCTACGAAGACTTGACTAATTTAGAATCGCAAGTTTTTAGCGCGGCGACTAGAGCCGTGGCAGCGCTATCTTTGCCCGCAGTTAAAGGTAATACTTACACGGTAGTTATCGATCCAATTTTGACAGGGTTGTTTGTCCATGAAGCTTTTGGTCATCTTTCGGAGGCTGATATGGCTTACGAAAACCCCGATTTGCTCGAAGTTATGAGCTTTGGGCGGCGTTTTGGCTCCAAAGAACTACAAATATTTGATGGTGCGGCTCCTCCAGGGCATCGCGGCAGCTATTTTTATGACGATGAAGGCACTCCCGCCACTACAACGCAATTAATTAAAGATGGTGTATTGGTTGGTAGGTTGCATTCGCGGGAGACGGCGGGGAAGTTGGGCGAAGCACCCACAGGTAATGCGCGGTGTTTGAACTACCATTACGCGCCAATTGTCCGCATGACTAATACTTGGATTGAACGGGGTAAAACCCCTGTAGCTGATTTGTTTAGCGGTATCACTGAGGGCGTTTATGCCAGCAATTGGTTGGGCGGAATGACTAATGGCGAAATGTTTACCTTCAGCGCTGGGGAAGCGTGGATGATTCGTAATGGCAAAATAGCTGAGCCAGTAAGAGATGTTACTTTGTCAGGGAATGTGTTTCAAACTTTGGCAGATATTGAAGGGATAGGCGATGATTTTTATTGGGATGAATCTGGCGGCTGTGGCAAAGGCGGACAAAATGGGCTACCTGTCGGTTGTGGTGGTCCTAGTTTGCGGATTCGGGACGTGGTGATTGGTGGGGAGATGGATTAAGCATTGCTGCGTCTACTTGCTCCCATAGGGATTCTAGGCTATGGGAGTTGTCTAAAACTAGGTCAGCGCGATCGCATTTTTCCTTTAGCGGCATTTGGCTGCTAATTCGAGCTTGGGCGGCTTCTACTGTTAAGCCTCCGCGCTGCATCAACCTTGCTAGTTGCTGAGTTTCATTGCAATATACTACCCAGATTTCGGTAACTAAATCGGTCATCTGCGCTTCAAAAAGTAAAGGTACAACTATTACTATCGAGGCAGCAATGGAGTTATTTATTTCCCGCACAAAAGCATCGCGCACAAGAGGATGAATCTGTTTTTCTAACCATTGACGCTCATCGGCATCCTTGAAAATAATCTTTCCTAACTGCTGCCGATTTAAACTGCCATCAGCCAATAATATATTTGCACCGTAACGAGAAGCGATCGCATTTATTGCCTTAGCACCAACTTTTACCGCGTCTCTAGCATAAATATCCGCGTCCAAAATTGGTAACTTGTAAGTTGTCTCTAGATACTTAGCAACGGTGCTTTTGCCTGTACTAATGCCTCCAGTTAAGCCAATGAGGCGGCGATTAATTTTATTTTTCATCTGCCCATTGGACAATTGCTTGAGTTAATCCTTCTAGAGTATATTCTGTTGCTTCTACATCTACTCTTTCTAGCAATTGCTGACAAGTTTTTGAAGTCTGCGGACCAATAGACGCAATACAAATTCTGTCTAAACTCGCCCCTCCGCAAGCTGTGAGCAGTTGATGGAAGCATTTGACAGTTTTTGAACTAGCAAAGGTTATTACATCTATAGCGCCTTGTTGGATGGCTTCTAGAGCAATGGGCTCGAAAGATTCTGGACACTTAGACTGATAAGCTGCTACTTCTACTACTTCCGCACCTTGGGCGCTCAACTGTTGAACCAAAACTTCCCGTCCCCCGCTTTCTACTCTAGGAAACAGCACTTTTTTAGCCTTTAATGGTTCGGGGAAATGACTTGCGATCGCATCGGCGACAAATTCCGGCGGTATAAAATCGGGCTGTAAACCATATTGCTGCAAAATTTGGGCAGTTTTTTCACCGACTACAGCAATTTTTACCCCAGCCAAAGCCCGCGCATCTCTGTTTTGATTTGCCAAGCGCTTGAAGAAATACTCTACAGCGTTAGCCGAAGTAAGAATCAACCAATCGTATTCTAATAAATGCGCGATCGCCTCGTCTAAGGCTTCCCAATTTGTTGGCGGAACAATTGCAATTGCTGGCATTTCGATGACTGTTGCGCCTTGTTGCTGTAGTAAGTTGCTAAATTGGCTTGATTGTCCAACTGAGCGCGTTATTAAAATTGTTTTTCCCGCTAGAGGTAGCGGTGGCGGTTGGAGATAGGTGCGTAACTTGACTACTTCGCCAATGATCATGACTACCGGAGTTAGGGAAATTTCTTGCGTTTGGGCGACAATATGGGCTAAATCGCTTGTCCATACTCTTTGCTGAGGAGAACTTACCCACCGTGCGATCGCAATTGGTGTATTTAACGATCTTCCATGTCTTGCTAATTGAGCAACAATTTCTGCTAAATGTTGCCCTCCCATTAAAACTACCAGGGTATCAATGCGTGCCAAAGCTTCCCAGTCTAATTCGTCTGGTTCGTGAGCCGTAAACACGGCAAAACAGCGACTAATTGCGGGATCGGTGAGGGGAATGCCTAGTAGTAAAGGAGCCGCCAAAGCGGAAGATATGCCCGGTACTACTTCAAAATTGCAATTAGCGGCTTTCAACGCCGTTATTTCGGCAGTGCAACGCCCAAAAACAAACGGATCGCCGCTTTTGAGCCTTACTACTTGTTTGCCAAGTTGACAATGCTCTACTAATAACTGATTAATTTCTATTTGCGGCGTACTAATTTTGCCGCCGCGTTTGCCAACATCAATTTTGTGGCATTCAGGCGCAACTTGCTGCAACAACTGACTATCTACCAAGGCATCGTAAACTAGCACTTGGGCTTGCTCTAGTAGGTGCTGCGCTCGAATAGTCAGATAATCCGAATTTCCAGGTCCCGCGCCTACTAGGTAAACTTTGCCCCTCCCTTCAGCCATAAGAGACAACCTTTATTGTTAAAACCCCATTGCTTTGGCAACAGCGTGAATTTCTGGCTCTATACCTTGCTGAAAAGAGTTTTGACTGTGTTTAATTGCCGTGTCAGGATCTTTTAAACCATGTCCCGTCAAAACACAGACAACTTTTGCTCCTGTCGGAATTTGATCTTGTACCTTCAACATTCCCGCCACCGAGGCGGCGCTGGCTGGTTCGCAAAATATACCTTCCTCCGATGCCAACAGTCGATAAGCATCTAAAATTTCTTCATCAGTAACAGCGTTAAACTCCCCTTGGCTTGCTTCTTTTACCGCGATCGCTTTTTGCCAATTTGCCGGGTTGCCAATCCGAATTGCTGTTGCCAAAGTGTCGGGGTTTGCTACAGGTTTGCCAGTAATTAACGGCGACGCGCCAGAGGCTTGAAAGCCCATCATTCGAGGCAGGCGATCGCATTTTCCCACAGCATGATACTCGCAAAATCCCATCCAGTAAGCGGTAATATTTCCGGCATTTCCCACCGGAATGCACAGCCAATCGGGAGCATCGCCTAAAACTTCTACCACTTCAAAGGCGGCGGTTTTTTGCCCTTCCAAACGGTATGGATTGACCGAATTTACTAGCGTTACTGGGTAATTGGTCGCCATGTCTCGGACTATTTCTAGCGCTTGGTCAAAGTTGCCCTTAATTGCCAATACTTCTGCTCCGTATAGCAGCGCTTGCGCCAACTTACCCAAAGCTACATAACCTTCAGGAATTAAGACAAAAGCCCGCATTCCCCCGCGTTTGGCATAGGCGGCGGCGGCGGCGGATGTGTTTCCGGTACTGGCACAAATTACGGCTTTGGCTCCAGCTTCTTTGGCTTTAGAAATTGCCATTGTCATCCCCCGATCTTTGAAGCTACCTGTGGGGTTAAGACCGTCATACTTTGCCCATACTTGTACTTGTCTGCCAATCCGGTCTTGAATAGCAGGAAGGGGAATTAAGGGCGTGTTCCCTTCAAGTAGAGTTACAACGGGGGTTTTTTCAGTTACGGGTAGGTAAGGACGGTAGGTTTCTATTAGTCCAGACCAAGATTGTGGAGTAGATGTTACGGGCAGGCTCAAAGTCGTCACTATTTCAATCGGGGAATTGATGGCAATGGGGCAAAAGACATTTCACTTTTACTGTATTTAGTCTACCGCGATCGCCTTTTTTATAAAAAATCTTTAGGCAAAAGTCTCATAAAAGCTCTCCCTACTGACTAGCCAGTTTACAAATCGCCACAAGGAGTAACGATCCTTTTTTAAGTTATGGTTACAATAGCTGTTTGGTGTGAGTAAGCATAAATTACTACCTGATTAATAATGACTATTTGTTCGTCTCCAGTTTCCCGTTCTCAATCTATAAATTCCGATTTAAAAAATCCTCAACCGATTCCTTATCAAGTTGCCGTCCAGGTAAAATACCTGCACTTAGAGGCAGAAATTGAATCGCTGTTGTATCAATTGCAAAATCTCAACAAACAACGTCTAGCTACTACCAGTGCAGAGATTTAAAATTGATTGTGCCAGTAGATTACTCAAAACGCTGGTTGGCAACTGACCAGCGCTGAATATTATACTTTTTAGCGTTTTCAATTAATAAGGCTGGCGGTGTATTATCTTTGAGGTCGGCGATCGCTTTGAGTTTTCCGACCTTGCTGCTAAATTCGCTGTAAAGTAGCACTCCGGTATCAGAAAAGAAGATCGTGCGATCGCCGCCCTTGTAAGACTTGTTTTTTGTCAAAGTCGCAATTTCCTGCTGGGAAATAGTCAGCACAATATCTTGATTATTGTCTCCAGTAAGATCGACTAGCCCAATTGGGAGATTTTTAAATTCTTGCTGCAATTGCTCAAACTTGGGTAAAGCCTTGTCTCGATTGGAACTTGGTTGCAACTCGCGCCAAATAGCTGGCAAAAACTCCGTTGCATCTACAGATTCTTGCTTGATAAATTCAGCCATAGTCATTGGCGTTGGCTCTACCCACTGTAAAGCCTCCGCACTTACCGCCAAAGCTGTGCTGGCAGGTTGTTCAAGCGGTGCTTGTGTTAGCAAGCGCAAGACACCATCTTGCAGTTGCACGGCTTGAACGGTAACTGTAGTAGTTTGCGATTGTCCGTCTGGTAGGCGCAGTACAATATCGAGATGAGGGTCTATATTTAGACCTAGTTGCTGCCACAGAAACTTTGCTGGCTCTGTATTAGGAAGCTTTAACTGGTCAAAAGGCGATCGCAACCAGGTTTGACCGTTGTTGTAAGTTACTACTCTAATTTGCTGCCATTTTTGTTTGGATATAGATTTTGGTTCGATTGGCAACCAGTCGGCTAAGTTAATGTTACTCGTCGGTTCTAGATAACCAATGATGCGACTGGGGCGATCTTTAGCTACAGGTAAAGAAATTCCATAATCTCCATCTAGGCGTTTGAGTAATTTTTCGTTGAAGCTTAAAGTTTTTGGGCTATGGGGTTGGGCTTTGAGCCAAGTAATAGCGCTTGATTGCCCTTCTTGAGCGCCCAAAATTAACGCCCCCCATGCTTGGACTTCTGCGCGATTGGGATTAATTTTTAGCGCCGCTTCTACCCGATTCCACAACTTTCCTGAATCGTTAACTAAAAAAGTAGCAATTTCTTGAGTATTTTCAGGCGTTGCAAGATATATTTGTAAGCCCTTTTCCCAGCGCCCATCGCTCAAAGCAGCGATCGCTTGTTGACTGGGGCTTGCCCAAGCAATATCGGCTTGCTTGCTTGTATATTTGGCATACAACCCAATTAGATCGATTTGTGCCTGCGCTGCGGCGGAGGGGCGGTTTTTGCCCTGATGGAGTGACTTTAACCATTGCCACGCCGGAGTCCAAAGACCGTTACGAGCTAGAAATAAAGCATCGCTATAAGACTTAGTTTTGATGACTGGTTCTTCAATGGCTAGGGGAACTAGCTGAAATTGATTGAAAGAGGCTTGGGCTGGTTTAACTTGATAGACTTGAAACTGTGGTTCTAAATCGCTAGTGCGATCGACGATTAGTTCGGGAAAACCGCCCCCCGTCACTTGCTGCCATTTGGGGGGTTGTCCAGTGGGGCTAGTCCAGGTTAATACTAAGTTCAGCGCCGAGCGACTTCTGTTGTAGTGGAGAATTTGACCGTAAGCAATGCCATTATCCGACTGCTGGCGTTGACCCATTAAATATAGCCAAGTACCAGATTGGGGTGCAGTTGCTGAAAAGCGTTGGAGTTGAGTTAGGGGTAATAGCCGCGTCGAACCATAGTTAGCGGTTTCCGAATCTACAATAGGAGAAATCGCAAAAGATTCATCAGGTCCCGATACAGGTAGCTGACTAATTAGTTGATAAGTAGTTTTGTCCGCTTGGAAGGGTAATTTTAAATTATTTGTTACTAGCTGATAAACTCGTAATTCGACAATTTCTTGACAATCAGTTTGGCAGTTTGATTGTGACTTATATATTGGTAGAACCAAAGACTTGGCAACTAGAGTTTTTGCATCGGTTTCTAGCGCCAAAGGTTCCCCAGGTAGTTTTCCTTGTTTGCGGAGATACTCGTCAATTTGTTTGAGGGTTTGCGGTTCTTGTTCGGGGTTAGAGGCGGCTAGTTTTGCCCCAGGGGGCAAAATTTTATTTACATCATTAACCGCGTCAGGATTGACAAATAGCTGCAAGCTCCACCACGCTCCACCAGCAATCGCACTAGCACCAGTTAAGATTAGGGCAAAAGCTAGTAACGAATTTCCCCAAATATTAGTTTTTGACCTTTTTTTGTTAACTACCGGGCGATGAATAATTGCTGGAGGGAGGCTATCTAATTGGGTGAGCGTTTGCTTGCGCGTTCTTTTTGCCATCAAAGTTAAGTCTATTTTGTAACATTAGCGATACAGATTTTAAGCCCTTTAGTAAAAAATACTGCCTTCATTACTCTATGCCGTTCTAAGTGTATGGGGAATTTTGATTGTTTGGTATCAATCAAGCGCAATATTCCTGGGAAATTTCTTAGAACAAAAAGCGATCGCTTTGTTAAAACAGATAAAGCGATCGTCCAAATATCATTGAGGGACATAATTATGGACATTCTCGAACTTAAATTTGTCTTAAAACTGCTTGGCGCTCCCAATTACCGAGAATCTTTGGCAAAAATTAAGCTTAATTCTGCAACCAAAGCCTCTGAGCGAGATAAAATTTGTCGTCAACTTGTAGAGCGCGAATTAGTTGGGGTTTCTAACGAAATCAGCAAATTTAAAATTGCTCCCGCAGGTATGGCTTTACTTAAAATAGATTCAGCCCAATTGCCTATAACGTCTCAGGAGTTAAAAATTCTTAAATCTTGCCAGAAAGAGGCGATTTCGCCTAGTAAAACTGGTTTGCCTGCGCTAGAAGCTCAAAAGCTAGTTCAAGCATTGTTAGAAAAGGGACTTCTGCAAGTAAACAAAACAGATAAAAAAATCAAGGAAGTTTGGCTAACCGAACGAGGTAAAGAATATTTACAAAACGAATACGATCCTAGTGGTGGCGGGAATATCACTTTAACCAAAAATATGCTGGCTACCTACTTGAAGTTTTTGCGTCAATCTCCATCCCTAGCAGTTGATTCTTCCCAGCAACCCAGCGATGAGGATATTTTGCAGACTATTCGAGACTTAGACAAAGAACTAGGTACAGACAATTACTTACCAATTTTTCATCTGCGCGAAAAGTTACAACCGCCTTTCTCTAGGGAAGACTTAGAACAAGCGCTCTATCGACTAGAAAAAGACGACAAAATAGAACTAAGTTCCTTAGTAGAAGCAAGTCGCTACTCGCCAGCACAAGTCAACGCCGGAATTAAACAGCGTTCGGGTATTCCGCTATTTTTTATCCAAGTTACTGCCTAACTATATAATGTCTAATCAAGATATCCCTAGCATGACATCTATCGATCGCCTAATTTTACAAAGTGCCAATCCGTTTGATAACCTTCGTTCAGGTAACTTTTGGAACAATGAGCGAGATACTGAACCTGTAGTTGAGTCTATTCATCAAGAAGTGATTTCTACAGTAGCAGAAACTCTCGCCCAAGTTGCTCAAGATGGTAAGACGCGCACGTTGATGTTGAGAGGCGATAGTGGTTCAGGCAAAACTTACTTGCTAGGGCGACTGAAGAAAAGTCTCAATGACAAAGCTTTTTTTGCCTATATTGAGCCGTTTCCGCAGAGTGATCGCATTTGGTGGCATATCTTACGCTACACCGTAGATAGTTTGCTGCAAATTCCAGAGGGACAAAAAGATTCTCAATTGATGTTATGGCTAAAAAGTTTGTCTGTGTTTACACAACGCAGTGTAAAACAGAGAATTTTGCAGGATAACTTTTGGGAAGGGTTAACTAGCGATCGCCAAAAATTTATCAAACATCTCAAAAAGACTTATAAAGATGCAGCGATTTATAATCCAGATAATTTCTTTGGGGTGCTGCACGATCTAATAGACCCGAAAAAGTACGATCTAGCTTGCGAGTGGTTGCGTGGCAACGATCTGAGCGAAGATTCTTTGAAAGAATTGGGTGTTAGAAGTTCTATCGATACAGAAGAAGCAGCTTGTGAAACTTTAGCTAACTTTGGCAGAATTGCTAAAGAAACGCAGCCAATTGTTTTGTGTTTCGATCAATTAGAAAGTATTGCTCATCTATCTGATGGTTCTCTTGACCTACAAACTTTATTTAGTGCTGCTACTAAAATCTACGACTATAATAAAAACTTTTTATTAATTATTAGTATTATTACACAGACTTGGCTGCATTATCGAGGTCGTATAGATCAATCTCATAAAGCTCGAATTAATATCGAAATTCCGTTAAAAAGAATTACGCTAAAAGAAGCGGAAGCAGTTTTAGCAAGTCAGCTTTCTGCTTTACATCGTCAAGCAAATCCTCAACCAAAGTCTAATATTTTTCCACTAAATCAACAAAATTTACTAGAGCAATTTCCTAGCGGGAAAACTAGACCTGGAGATATCCGAGATACTGCAAGGTCTGTTTTTCAAGAATATAAGAAATGGCTGCTCGACGGTAGCAAAGGTACATTTCATCCTTCCAAAACAAAGAGAACCAATGAAGGCGATCGATTAGAATTAGTTGCCAGTTTTAAGCTGAAATGGTTAGAAGAATTAAAAAAGGTGCAGCAGCGCATTACAAAAACTAACCAGCTATCATCTATAGAATTAATCCAAATGTTGCAAGAAGCCTTAAGTGCTTTGACAGTCGAGAATATAAAAATTCCATTTTTAAAAGGCACAAAGTTTGCTAATTATTCTCTTAGTTACACATCGTCTGAACAGCCGGAATGTGTAGGTATTGTATGGACAGAAGACCAAAACATGACTACTTTTTTCCATATCATGGAATCTTGTAGAAAAGCAGTTGAAAGAAATTTGTGTCAAAACTTATATTTAATCCGCGAGTCGAAAATAGGCAGCCCAAATAATAAGGGGTATAAAGTTTATGCCCAGTTGTTTAGCAATTCTTCACGCTGCCAAATAAATCCAAAAGTTACATCAATTCAATATCTAGCTGCTTACTACGAATTAGTTAAGGCTGCACGAGAAGGAGATTTGGATATTAATAGCAATCATATTAATTTAAAAAAATTAAGGCAGCTTACCTACGAATCTGAAATTTTGCATGATTGTTATTTATTGCAAAGGATTAAGGTCGTTTCTGCTGCTAATCCCGAAGTTATTGAAACTAATTTTAAAGTCGTTAAAGAATTCCTGTCAAATTTGGTTGTCAGCCAGCAATTACTAGGTAAAGAGACACTAATTGCTAACACGATTAGCTATTTTCCTCATTTAGATAAAGCCCAAGTTAGTCACTTGATTGAGCAACTGCGTCAAGAAAAAAAGATTGATATTCTTGGTGCGCCTAACAAACCTCAAGAGCAATTAGTTTGTTTAGTAGTAAAAGCCAATTAAAATTAAAAGATTTATAATGTTTACAATTAGCAAATGTTTTATTTAACAAATTTTGACGATATTATTTCAACAATTAACAAATTTGCTGCTAGTAAAATACTTTGGCTAGATACCGAAACGGCAGACTGGAGAAGTTCTTCCCCAAAAATATCGTTAATTCAAGCCTTAAATGATATTACAGATACAACTGGAGATAAAGCTTATGTTTTAGATGTATTGAATAAGCCAGACTTAGTAACATATTTTATTGACCAAATTATGGCTAACCCCAAAATTGAAAAAGTTTTTCATAATGCCAGCTACGATTTAAGGTTTTTGGGTAAAAATAAAGCAAAAAATGTTACTTGTACGCTTCAAGTAGCAAGAAACTTGAGATATAAATATCAGGAAATTGCTCAATTACCTAACTTAAAACTCAAAACATTAGCTGAAGAACTTTGCCACTTTGCTAATGTAGATAAAAGCGAACAATCAAGCAATTGGAGACAGCGCCCACTTACGAAATCGCAATTGGAATACGCCAATCTTGATAGTGTTTACTTGGCTCAAATACATCGCCGTTTGCTCGAAATAAGTAACCCAATTAAATTAGCAGCAGTGAAAAAATTTGCTCATTCTTCTCATCCGCGCTCTTTTAGCGTTACTAAAGTTAGAGTAGCTTTTGAGTGTCCGCGCCTATTTTATTTAGGACATCGTTGGGGCGGAAATATGATGTTTTTGCCGGGGGGAAATTCATCAAAAATTGGGATGCAATTTCATCAATTAGCCGATAACTTTGCTTTTATTGCCAAACAAGAAGCTAGGTTTAGCTTATTATTAGCACCAGAAGTAGAGCAATTAGATGTAAATGCGATCGCGCAGCAAATGCAACAGTTATTTTACGAACTATCATTTTTCCCTCATCTTAAAGCAACGGTGCAGACAAATCCAGGCAAAGCAACTGCTCTTTATCAACTTTGGGAAGCTTTAAAAGGACTTATTCACCACTGGGCAAAATTATTAGTCCAAAATCGGCGTTATTGCAGCTACTCGGAAGTAATTAGCAAAACTCTAATTGCAATTAAGCCGACCGTAAAACATTTTTTTCAACTAGCAGATGGTACGCAGCAATTAGTTCAAGGGCGTTTTGATAGTGTAGTTTATGATTTTGAACATCATCGCCTTTGTGTGGTGGAATACAAAACTTACCCTGTCGTAGACAAATCAGCCCAATTAGCGCAAGTTGCTCTTTACAGCTATATGTTGAAAGAAAAGCTAGGCGTAACTATAGATTCAGCCGTTTATAGTGTTTTGCCCAATTGGGAAGAATTAACTTTTACTTGGGATGAATTGGAGAAAACCGTACACCAACTAATTCCCCAAAAGTTGCAACAAATGCGTCAATGGCTGGCTTGGGATTCACCGCAACCCAATCCACCACCACCAACCACACAGCCTGATTTGTTGTGTAATATTTGTCCGCAAAAAGACAAGTGTCAAAGCTTTTTTGAGCCGGATAGCAATGCAAAAACTGCTGCTCCAAGTATAGAAATCCCGCAACCTACCAGCCCAAAACCAGTAGTTATTTCTCCAAGCATAGAAACCCCGCAACCTACCAGCCCAAAACAAGAAACTGAAGCGGATGCGATCGCGCAACAATTGGTAGAAACTCTGCGATCGTTTAAGTTGGGTGTAGATTACTTAGGTTCAGTAGTAGGTTCGGCATTTATTCGCGTCAAGCTTAAACCCCATCTGGGCGTAAAGTTTACCTCTATTGTCAACACATCTCAAGACTTGAAGGTACATTTAGGCATCGCTGATACTCCTCTAATTGCCACGCAAGCAGGCTATATTAGCATCGATTTGCCGCGTACAAGTCGCCAAATTGCTAGTTTTGACAAGTATATTACTCCTGCATCCTTACCCCCCACCGCACCGATAAAAATCGCTATTGGCGTAGATTTAGAAGGGAAATTAGTAGAAGCCGATTTAGCCGATCCAAATACCTGTCATTTTCTAGTCGGAGGTACAACAGGTAGCGGAAAAAGCGAGTTTTTGCGCAGCCTTCTACTTAGCTTACTTATGCGCCATACTCCCGACAACTTAAAAATTGCCCTTGTCGATCCTAAAAGAGTAACATTTCCCGAATTTGAGAAAATGCCGTGGTTATACTCTCCCATTGTCAAAGATTGCGATCACGCGATCGCCCTGATGGAGCAATTAGTCGCAGAAATGAATAAACGTTATCAACGTTTTGAAACGGCGGGTTGTGCAGACTTGACTTCTTACAATCAAAAATCATCCCAAGTATTACCGCGCATTGTCTGCATATTTGACGAATACGCCGACTTTATGACCGAAAAAGACAGCCGCAATGCCTTAGAACAAAATATCAAGCGCTTGGGGGCAATGGCAAGGGCGGCGGGGATTCATTTAATTATTGCCACCCAGCGCCCAGAGGCTAAAGTTGTTACGCCGATTATCCGCTCAAATTTGCCGGGGAGAGTAGCTTTAAAAACTGCAAGTGAGGCGGATTCAGCAATTATTTTGGGAGGAAAGCAAACCACCGCCGCTTATTTGTTGGGTAAAGGAGACTTGCTTTTTGGCGCTTCTTTGCAACGGTTGCAGAGTTTGCTGGCGACAAAGATTAATTTGGGGTAAATGGGGTATTCCGCCTAGGGTTAAAACCCCAGGCTAATAGCTGAAGTCGGCTTAAGCCGACTAGAGGAGTTGCTTTATAATTTTAAATTTCTTACCAGCTAGTTACAGCTTGATTAATAGCATTACTAGCTTCAGTTAGAGACTCCTTGCGTCCTTCATCACCGCCCATATCCATGTTATCGGCGTGAATAAAGGTAATATCTGTAACCCCGATTAAGCCAAAAATTGCTTTTAAGAAAGGTACTTGAAAGTCATAGTCAGCCGTAGGAGTACCAGGCTGATAACTACCACCGCTAGAAGTAATAATTAGCAGTTTTTTACCCTGTACTAAGCCTTGATAACCTTGCTCATTGACTGCAAAGGTACGGTTAACGCGGACAATTTGGTCTATATAAGCTTTAAAGGTAGATGGGACGCTAAAGTTGTACATTGGTACGCCAAACACGTAGCGATCAGCAGCTAATAGCTCATCTATCAAGGTATCGGAAGTGCTAATAGCCTTTTGTAATTCGGGTGAATGGGTTTCGGGACTAGAGTAAGCTGCTGCTATCCAAGGCTCATCTACATGGGGTACGGGGTGATGTCCCAAATCTCTATAAGTGACGGTATCTTGGGGATGGGCATTTTTCCAGTCGGTGACAAAACGGTGGGTCAGACTGCGCGAATGCGATCGCTCTGCGCGCGGGCTAGAGTCTATATGTAAGATATGAGCCATCTGTCATTTGTCCTTATAATGATAATTCAACATTAAATTAACATAACTTAGTAAATTAAGTATCTATATCTAAAGACAGTAAATTGCTTAAATAGGCGTTGACGGGTAAAGTCTAATTGGTTGTTTGGCGTAGTGGGATGGATGAATGGCGTATATTATTGCGACGGCAAATATGAAGGGAGGAGTTGGGAAAACAACTTTATCGGTCAATCTGGCTACGGCTTTGGTAAAAGAGCATAGTAAGCGAGTTTTGGTAGTTGATTTAGATACTCAAATCAGCGCTACTCTAAGTTTGATGCCACCTTCGGAGTTTGCTAAGTTTAGAAAGCGCAAGCAGACTTTGCGATATTTGGTCGAGCAAATTATCAATCCTGTCGATAACCCGAAGTTTTCTAGCCATGACGTAGTACAACACGATGTTTGCAAATTGCCAGGATTGGATTTATTACCAGGAGATATCGATCTTTACGATGAATTTTTAGTATCGCAAATGCTTTATCAAGAAGCGATCGATTTAGGTAAGTGCGAGTTTGAATTTGTATGGAATCGCTTTGAAAGGTTTTTAATCAAAAAAATACTACAACCGCTAGTTGCAGAATATGACTTTATTATTTTAGATTGCGCTCCTGGCTATACTCTTTTGACTCGCAGTGCTTTGGTTGCGAGTGACTTTTATATATTGCCTGCAAAACCAGAACCGTTGTCAGTAATTGGGATTCAGCTATTAGAACGGCGGATTTTAAGCTTGAAGGAGAGCCATCAAAAAGAGCAGATTCTCAACGTTTCTATGTTGGGGATAGTTTTTACTATGTCAGGTAACTTGCTAACAGGGAGATATTATCGTCAAGTGATTGCGCGGGTTAATCAAGACTTTGGTGCAAGTAAGCTTTTTGGTACTAATATACCCATTGATGTCAATGTGGCAAAAGCTGTGGATAGTTTTATGCCTGTAGTTTTGAATAATCCTAGTACGGCAGGAGCAAAAGCCTTTACTCAGTTAACTCAAGAGTTTTTAGAAAAAGTAAGGGTAGTAGCTGAAATGCAATCATAACCTATTGCAGCTAAACCCGCCTAGGGTTAAAACCCGCTTGCTGATAGCTAAAGTTGGCTGAAACCGACTAGAGATTTTTAGGCGCGATCGCGTTCTAAGTCATAGATTACTTTTTCCATTGCCCAATTAACCGATTTTTGGGGATTGGTTTGTTTAGTATAAGCTACTAAACGGTTGGCGGTAGTGCGATCGTTGTGCAAGAGAATTAACAGTTTTTTCTGCAACTTGGGACTAGCTTTGTCTATTTCACTATTGGTGTTAGATTTAGCAGTATTTGTTTTTTTGGTTGCTAAATAACCTCCTGTTGCGATACCACCAACTACTAGCGCTGTAGTTAGTATCCTTCCGCCGTTATCATTATTTTCTGGTGAAGTGGAATTGTAAGACTGGGCTAATAGTTGTGATTGAGTTAATTGTAAGCGTTGATTTGAAGTGACGGGCAAGTGGGTGCTGATAATAGTAGCTAATACCGCACCTAAAGGTAAAAGTTTTAGCATGGTTGTTTTTAGTTTGGTTAGGGTTTAGATTTGCTTGCTTTGAAAAGTCAAACAATTATTTTTGAATTTTGTTGGCTAAATCGAAGCCAAGTTGAGCCGTTTCGTTAAGTAGCTTTGCATCTACATTTTTATCGCCGGGACTGTGATAATTGGGATCTTCGCCTCGATAGAAAAAGAGTACGGGTACATTAGCGCTGGCAAAAGAAGCATGATCGCTACCGCCTCGACCACCAAAAGTAGTAATTTCGGGGTTTGTAGACTTGGCTAGTTTGGTTAAAGATTGTGTTCCACCGACAAGCAAGCGATCGTTTACGCCTACCATGTCAAAGTTGAGCATCCCTTTAAGACCTTGCAAAAATTCTGGTTTAGCGCTGCTTACAAAAGCTTTAGAGCCATGCAAACCATCTTCTTCGCCGTCAAAAGCAATAAACCAAGCTTGACGAGCTAGAGGGGTTTTCGCAGCCTTACGAGCGATCGCCAGTACAACGGCTGTACCGGAAGCATTATCATTTGCGCCGGGGGAATCTACCACCGAGTCATAATGACCGCCTAAAATTACTTTGGGTTGAGTTACACCAGGCAAACGAGCAATTACATTGCGCCCCGTAACATTGCCTTGGCGAGTGTTTACAGCCAGGTTTATTTGACGCGGAGTCGTCGTCTCCAGCAAAGATTTACCCGCCTCATCCGTCAACGCCAGTACAGGAATTTTGACATCTCCCCCCAGCGTACCGAACAAATTACCAGGCTTGGTATTGATGACAACTAAGCCAACCGCTCCAGCATTAGCAGCATTTTGAGCTTTTTCTAGAAAGCGAATTTCACCGCGCTTGACAATAGCAACTTTACCCTTGACATTAACATTTGCATAGTCTCCTTCGCGCCCAAAATTAGGGACTACAACGAGCGGTGCATTAAGTTTTCCAGCTTGAGAACCGTTTAAAGCTTTCCCGGCAATTACCTTGCCATCAATAGTTATATTTGAGCCTAAATCTACAAATTTGGGATAACTAAACGTTTGAATTTCTGCTACATATCCAGCCTTGCGATATTCTTGGAGCAAATAGTTACTAGCTTTTTCTGTTGCTGGGGTTCCGGCGACTCTAGGACCAAAATTTACTAAAGCTTGCACATCCGCATTACCAGGCTTGGTTTCAACGGCACTTTGAGCTTGCTTGAGGGGTTGGGCATCTATTTTTTGACTACACCCAGCAACGGCAAGACTTAAAATACTTACACCTGCAACCAGCAACTTCTTCTTCTTAGGCGATCGCTGCCATTGCACTGTAGTTTACTCCTTTTAATTATTCTGTAATTTCTATTGTGCTTGGTAAATATGACATAGGTATGTCGTTTGTATGTAACTTTTGACCTCTATTAGGGGTGCAAGAGTAGGGGCGCAAGGCATTGCGCCCCACTCTGTCGGGTTTGGGGTAATGGCTCCAATTGTTGGTTTTTCCTAAATAAAATTTGGAACGCTTAAAACTCCCCTACTAAAGCAGCAACACAGCGATCGCACAATAAGGGATGTTCTTGGGACTTACCAACATAGGTTGAATAATTCCAACAGCGATCGCATTTATGCCCATCGGCGGCAACTACGCCAATGCCCAAACTATCAGACTTGTAGCTGTACTTGGCGTTTTGCAAGGCTTCAGGATTTTCTAGTAGTTCCACTCCAGAAACGATAAACAGATAACGCAGTTCATCCACCCTATTTGTGAGGGAAGTAGAATCAAGAGCGTGCATTTGTTGGCGCAATTGAGAATCAGCAACATATAATAATACTTTTGCTTCCAACGCCGAACCGATCGCTTTTTGAACCCGCGCTTGTTCCAAAACCTTGTTAACTTCGGTGCGAATTGTCCTTAATTGCTGCCAAAACTCTAATAACTCGCTTTTGTGCCACTTTTCCTCTAATTGCACCCAACCCGCTTCAAATACTGATTTGTAGGGCGTAGGATAGGGGAGAAATTGCCAAATATCTTCGGCGGTGTGACAAAGTACAGGTGCGATCGCACGGGTCAAATTTTCTAAAGCGACGTGCAACACCGTTTGACAACTACGACGACGCAAAGTATTTTCAGCACTGATATACAGCCGATCTTTGCCAATATCTAAGTAAAAGTTGGACAAATCAATCGTACAGAAATTTTGTACAGCTTGGAAGAAGCGGAAAAATTGAAAGCGATCGAAAGCTTGAGTGACATCGGTAAATACTTCCGTAATCCGGTGCAACATATAGCGATCGAGTTCGGGCAATTGTTCGTAAGGTACAGCATCCTTGCTAGGGTCAAAATCATGCAAGTTGCCAAGTAAAAACCGCGCTGTATTGCGAATTTTACTCCTCACATCTCCCATTTGCTTGAGGATATTTTTACTGATAGATACGTCCGTTGAATAATCTACCGACGACACCCACAAACGCAATACATCCGCGCCGTAGGGTGGTTCCTCTTTTTGATTTTTGCCCCCCTCAATCACAATATTGGGATCGATGACATTACCCAAAGATTTACTCTGCTTGCGCCCTTGTTCGTCTAAGGTAAAGCCGTGAGTTAGTACAGTTTTAAAAGGTGCAATTCCGTTATTAGCAACGCTAGTTAACAAACTAGATTGAAACCAACCGCGATGCTGATCGGAGCCTTCTAAATAGATATCTACAGGATAATGTAGTTCTGGTCTTTGCTTGGCTACCGCCGCCCAAGAAGATCCAGAATCAAACCAAACATCCATCGTATCTGTACCTTTACGGTAAGTTTTACCAGTGTTGCGGTATTTTTCGGGCAGTAATTCCTCTAACGGCATTTCCCACCAAGCATCAGAACCTAAATCAGCAAATATTTTCTGCACATAGGCGATCGTTTCCTCGTTCATTAACGGTTCGCCTGTTTCCTCGTCGTAGAATACCGGAATTGGTACGCCCCAACTGCGCTGACGAGAAATACACCAATCTGCGCGATCGCTTACCATTGGCGTGATGCGATTTTCTCCTTGGGGTGGAATCCATTGCACAGATGCGAGTACTTTTAAGGCTTCTTCTCTAAACCCAGCCACTGATGCAAACCACTGTTCGGTAGCTCTAAAAATAGTCGGTTTTTTTGTCCGCCAGTCATAAGGATACTTGTGGGCGTAAGGTTCCATTTTCAGCAAAGCACCAGCCTCTGTTAAAGCTTCAATAACGGCGGTATTTCCTTCACCCAATACATTCAAACCAACAAATTTTCCGGCTTCTTCGGTAAAGTTGCCGTTTTCATCTACTGGCGCAAGGATAGGCAAGCCGTAACGCTGACCGACGATATAATCTTCTTGACCGTGACCAGGTGCGGTATGAACTAAGCCCGTACCGGATTCTGTCGTCACGTATTCGCCGCCGATTAAAATTGGACTTTCGCGGTCAAACAAAGGATGTCGATAAGTAGAATGTTCTAAATCTTTACCTTTAACCGTTGCTTTTACTGTGAGCGGAGTTTCTAACTTGGCGGACAAAGTAGCCACTAAATCAGCAGCTACGATTAGATATTTGGATGACGAGCCAATTTCAACTACCACATAATCAAGCCGAGGATTGACGCTAACAGCTAAGTTAGCTGGGATAGTCCAAGGGGTAGTTGTCCAGATAGCAACAGATAGCTGGGGTAAATAGGGTGCTAACGCAGACTTCGCCGCCTCCGAAAGGCTCGTCATGGGAAAAGCTGCATAGATACTTGAGGAAGTATGACCTTCAGGATACTCAAGTTCAGCTTCCGCCAAGGCAGTTTTAGAGCTAGGACTCCAATGGACGGGTTTAAAACCCCGATAGATATAACCTTTTAAAACCATCTGCCCAAACACCCCAATCTGCGCTGCTTCGTAGTCTGGAGTCATAGTTAAATATGGATGCTCCCAATCTCCCCAAACGCCGTAACGTTGGAAACTTTTGCTTTGTTCGTCCACAGCTTTTAAAGCAAAATCTCTAGCTTTGTGACGGAGTTCTAGGGGAGTCAAGTTTAGGCGATCGCTTTGCTTCATATTCTGCAAAACTTTAAGTTCAATCGGCAACCCGTGACAATCCCAACCAGGGACATAACGAGCTTTTTTGCCCTTGAGTAACTGGTAGCGGTTGATGATATCTTTGAGGATTTTATTTAAGGCGTGACCGATATGTAGCGCCCCATTAGCGTAGGGTGGTCCATCGTGGAGGACAAATATTTCGCCAGGATTGTTTTGCGACAGGCGATCGTAAATTTGATTTTCTGCCCAAAACTTTTGAATTTCTGGTTCGCGCTTAGTAGCGTTTGCGCGCATATCAAATTTTGTTTGAGGCAGATTAACAGTATCCTTGTAACGACCTTGTTCTGTCACGATTGCAATCCCGAAATAGTATTTAAACTATTATCAATGACAAACCCCTATAGCTTCAAGTGCGATCGCTCTTGGCTAGAGCTAGAGACGTTGAAGCGGGCGATCGCGCATTCTAACTTGAGAGCGATCTAATTAACCCATAACTCAAATTTCCCTGCAAATTATCAAGCGGAGATTTCCTCTGTTAGCCGATTGTAAACTCTCTTGAGCATCCAATCTCTAACTGCATTACCAAAATCTGGATTATCAAGGATCTTTGTAAAAATGTCTTGATTGTCTTCCATTCGCTCAATCAACGCAGTCAGGAATAGGTCATCAAAGCCGTATTTGAAGTTTTGGATTGAGTTGCTTTTCGCTTGCTGGGAAAGTGATTCATTTTGAATTAATTTTTCTTCAACTTGACTGAAAAAATATTGGTCAGCGTCCGTGAAATCAGTATTAAATCGGTTGTTGAGCATAGTAATAATCTCTGAAAGCTTTGCCTGAGTCTCCTTATCTTTGGACATTCCGGCTTCAGTATTTGGTTGCAAAGCTGATTGGGTATCTTTTTGCAAAACAATTTGGCCTTCTCGGATCTTTTGCAAGCGGTAATATTCCAAACTAATTTCATCAGTTAATTTAAAAACTTCGCTCTGGAGTCGTTTGGGTAACTTAGTTTGAAGTAAGCGAGTAAAAGCATAGAGTTTTTCTAGCTGTTCATCAGCAAAGGGCATAATTTGTGATAAAAATGCGTAGAGCCGGATGAAAGCAATAAGCGTATTTTTGAACTCGTCTTGTTGGTCTTCTTCAAGTCCGTTAAAGCGATCGCAAGCCGGGTCAACTAACGCATTCAGCCGACTATGCTCCTGTTTGCTGGTTGTCTCGGTAGGCTTAAAGAACACTTGGGCGAAGGCATCTACCTCACTAGACCAAATGATTTGAAAGCTATCTATCCGATTTTGCAAGTCATACAAGCGATTGGGGTTAGTAGTTGTAGTTAGGATAGTCTGTTGATAATAAGGCTGGAAAGCATCAATAATTTCTTGTTCTTCATTGGCAAAATCTAAAACAAAAGTATCTTCTTTGCCAGGATAGGTTCGGTTTAAGCGGGATAGGGTTTGTACGGCTTTAACTCCAGAAAGTTTTTTGTCAACATACATTGTGTGCAGTAGCGGTTGATCGAAGCCTGTTTGGTACTTGTCAGCAACAATCAGCAGTTGGTACTCCACAGTCGCGAATTTTTCAGGTAATTCCCCTTCTCCAAAACCATTAAGATCGGATTCAGTGTAAGAAATTCCAGTTTCTCTATCTGTAAACGCAGTAAAGGCAACAAGTGATTTAATGTCGGTGTATGCTTGCTTTTTTAGATAATTATCAAATTCAGCTTTGTAGCGAATGACATGGGGGCGAGAGGCGGTAACTACCATTGCTTTTGCCTTACCGCCAAGTTTGGGCATGACACATTGCCGGAAGTGTTCGATAATAACTTCGGTTTTTTGAGCCAAGTTGTGGGGGTGCAGAGATAGGAAACGGGCGATCGCTTTGCTGGCTTTTTTCTGATGAATTTGGGGATCTTCCGCGATCGCTTTGGTCAGTCGAAAGTAGGTTTTATAGGTAGTGTAATTTTGCAACACGTCCATAATGAAGCCTTCTTCGATGGCTTGCCGCATGGAATAAAGATGGAAGGGTTCGGGTTGTCCTTGGCTATTGAGGTGTCCAAACACTTCTAAGGTTTTGGCTTTGGGGGTAGCGGTGAAGGCAAAGAAACTCAAGTTGGGCTGTTTGCCACGACACAGCATAGACTTACGCACCCAGTCTTCTTCATCCTCATCATTATTGCCATAGCTACCACCTTCCTCTTTAGCGGAGCGGCTCAAGTCAATTACAGTCAGGACTTCTTTCATTTTCTTTGCGGCTTCTCCCCCTTGGGAACTGTGTGCCTCGTCCACAATCAGAGCGTAGTTGCGTTTGGGAAGTTCGCCGATTTTATCTAAGACGAAGGGAAATTTTTGCAGGGTAGTAATGATAATATTAGTCCCCGCAGCTAGAGCTTCTGCTAGTTGGGAGGCGTTGCGATCGACTTTTTGCACGACTCCGGCTACATGATCAAATTGATAAATAGTGTCTTGGAGTTGTTGGTCAAGGACTTTGCGATCGGTGATGACAATAACAGAGTCAAAGACTCTGGCATCTTTATCGTTGTAGAGATTGGCAAGTTGGTAGGCAAGCCACGCAATTGAGTTACTTTTACCACTGCCTGCGGAATGCTGAATTAAGTAGTTCTGCCCTGCGCCTTTGGCTCTAGCATCGTCAGTTAATTTGCGAACTACATCTAACTGGTGGAAGCGAGGAAAGATCAAACTCTCTTTTTTGACGATTTTACCGTTAAGAGCGATCGCGTCCTGCTCAAGATGTAAGAAGCGCCCCACAATGTCTAGCCAGCTATCTTTTGCCCAGATGTTTTCCCATAGGTAAGCAGTTTTGTAGCCGTTGGGGTTGGGCGGGTTGCCTGCTCCTTTGTTGTAGCCTTGGTTAAAGGGTAGAAAACGAGTGTCGCTGCCGTCGATGCGGGTAGTCATCCAGGCGGCATCGGAGTCTACGGCAAAGTGGACGATCGCGCGGCTTTTGAATTGAAACAAAAGTTCGTGGCTGTGGCGACTTCTGCTGTACTGCTGTTTCGCATTTTCTACATCCTGCCCAGTAAACTGGTTTTTGAGTTCGACGGTGGTAACGGGCAATCCATTGATGCTAAGAAGCAGATCGATGGAGTTTTGGCTGTGGATGCTGTAATGTAGCTGACGGGTAACAGTTAGAATGTTTTGGTTGTAAAGGGCTAGGGTTTCAGGATTGAGGTTGCTGGCGGGTTTGAAGTAGGCGAGTTTGAAGCGCACGCCATAATCTATAACTCCATAACGAAGGACATCTAGCATTCCCCGCAGGTTCAATTCTTGGTACAGGCGATCGATAAACTTCTCCTCAACAGTGCTGCCATGAATCTCGGCTAGTTTTTTCCAGGCTTGCGGTTGAGAATTGTGGATAAATTGCAAAAGGGTAAGTTTGTCCAGGGCAAGTTCGCGATCGAAGTTGGCATTACTGCCCAACTGATAGCCTCCATCAGTCGTTAAGGAATCAATAATTGCTTCTTCAAAAGCTTTTTCAGTGGTGGGAGTTGTGGTTGTCATGATTCTGCTTCTGATAAGTCAGTCATAGTTACCGCGTTTAAGAATTTCTTATAAGCAACTTGACGGAGAATTTCTTGCAATTTACCGTTTTGGAATTCATTTAAGTCTAACTTTAGATTTTCTTCTGCGTCGTAGCAGTTGTTGATAAACCGTTGCTCGTCTTCATTCAAAAGCTCGCTGATATTAGGTCTTTTACCAGGACAATCGTTGATGAGTTCACAGGTGTCTGGGTCGAAGTAATGATGCACCATATTTTGGATGCCTAGCACAGGACGGCTCTGGAAGTGGGGTTTGCCTTCGCTAGACTGCCACATAACCCCAAATAATTTAGAGTTTCCAGAGCGATAGACTTTGCCAATTTGAGGTGCGCCGCGAATCCCAGAAGTACCAGGGGATATGTCCCGAATCTTACGGATCAGCAGTTGTAGAGGTTGCATATTTAGCTTGATGTCTGCCTCGCCAACCTCTTGATAAATTTCTTGGATTAGGTCACTGCGCTGGAGGTCGCCAATGAAGCAAACAGGCTCGGAGTCATCTAAAAAGCAGCGTTCGGCGACGAAGCACTCTTTGACAGGAGTTGAATCATACGCCAATCGCCAAACATAAAATTCACTGGTCTGCCAGCGCCAGCCGCCAAAGATAAATTGGGCTTCACTTCTAGCAGTTTCATAATCGGGACTACTATGCCCAGTGAGATTGATTGCTTGGGCAAGATCGGTAAACAAATCTTCCGCATGACGCATTATATCTAGCAAATCGGTTTGAGGATTTTTTAGGGCAGGCGAGGCTTCAAGAGAATGAATCAAGTTGAGGATCATTGGGTATGCCCGTGAAGTTTCCCCAGCGAAGCAAATGAAGCAGTCTTTACGGGGCAGTTCAAACAGTTTTACTCCAGCTTCCCAGCGTTCTCCGGCGGAGAGACAGCTATCGGTGGCAAAAACTAACTCCCGATCGCCTGTGGGCGTATGACGTATCCAGGCTGCACACAGGGTCATGCAGCGTTATCCCCCTCAATCTCAAGTTTGCCTGTGACGGCGGCGGTAATGAGCGATCTCCTATATTCTTGGAGTTTTTCTAGTTGTTGATTCAAAAGCTTCTTAATATCATTTTGTTTCTTCAGGGAATCTTCCAAGTGCTTAATAATTTGATCTTGCTCATCTAAAGGCGGTAGCGGAACATCGATGTTTCCAACTCGCTCAATATTCAAATTCTTTTGAGTATTTTCGGTAGCTTCTTGTTCAAAAGCTAACTTCATTGATAGCAGCAGATAGTATAAAAAATCTGAGTATAGTAGAGGTTTCGGTGTAAAGCCAATCACACTGTCAGGAAAGTAAGCATCAAAGGAGGTGATTGCTATATCACCGATATTTGCGGCAATCGACATGACAATTGTTTGGGATGGGAAACATTCACTAACTTCTTTACCTAATTCATTCAAGCTTTGACTATAGTTTTCTATAAACTTACCTGCTCTTGCAATATCTCCAGTTTGCAGGAAAGGATATAAGCCACCATACAGCCTTGGATCATTTCGAGGTCGATGCGTAAATTTACCTCGATATATTTTTGAAATATGCTTTAACTTCAATGATTTCCAATGCTCAGGAATCCCACCAATCCAGGGGATACCGGAGTCTTTCATCGGAGCGATCGCATTCAGTCCTTTAGTAACAGCTTGGTTAATCAAGGCGGTACGCTTTTCTTCGAGGAGTTGGATAAGGCGTTGTTTTTTGGCAATCAGGGTGTCTAGGGCGGCGGTTTTGCAATCGAGAAAATGGGCGATCGCTTCTTGGGTTTCTAAAGGGGGAGTTGATATTTTTATATTCCCGTATTTTTCCCCATTAAAGTTTGAAATAGTTGTTTGTATGGCATCTGCTTCTATTTGTGCCAAAAACTCACTACTTTTGCTAACGTAAAAAATAAACTTCGGGTGAGTACAAGAATTTATATTGAATCTAACCAAGTATCCAGCAAAAGCAAAGTCACCAGTAACTTTATTTGTATGTAGATAAGAACGTCCTAATGTTCCACTTCTGGAGAATAAAATATCACCATGTTTGAGTAAATAATCCTGAACTAACCTTTTATCAACATACGCACCTAGTTCAGACTCAATAAGCTCCCCGTTATCCTGAATATCAGTTGTTCTCAAAAATCTTACGCCATTTTCGAGATAATTACCTGAAGACAGATTTGCTCCATATTGTCCAATACTTCTTGAAATATGCTTGAGTCTAATTTTTTTCCAAGTGTCATAAGTTTTAAGCACTTAAATCACCACCTTTAGAATTCCTCAAATTCTTCATGTCTTTGCTTCGTGGGGCAATTGGTTAAATAGGGATAGCTATGCGATCGCATAGCCTGTATGAGGACGCACATTGGGCGGTTGAAACCCTAAAACAATCTTGTCCTTGGCAATCCCCGCTTCAACTAGCTCATCAGTAATTCCATCTTCAATGCCATCTCTTTGAATCCAAATCTTGTCATCGATAATTTGCACATGAGTCACACAACCATGTACTCGTCGTTTTTGCTGCCAACCCACATCAAACAGCATGAAATGATTGCGCTCTTTGTCAATAATTAGATACTGGTCAATCTCCTCATAGGCGGAGGGAATTTCTGCATACTTCCGTAGCACATTTTCGATAGTTTGCCGATAAAACTCTAAATTATCCATTTCACAGCACTTCCTCTAACATTCCTCGAATTTCATCTTCCAATTCCTTAATTTCTCGCTCAATCTCCGCCAATGGACGCGGCGGCACGTACTCATAAAAATGTCGCGTAAAAGGGATCTCATACCCGATCTTCGTCTTAGTTTCATCTACCCAGGCATCCGGCACATGGGGCAACACTTCCCGCCGCATATACTTGTCAATGTCATCTTTCAACGGCACATTTTCATAGTCTCGCAAGTCTGCATCTGGCTCTGGGTTGCCGTCATTATCCATACAAATTTCCGCAGTTTCATCTCGCTCCGATAGCGCATTCAAAATCGCCTTTTTTACTGGAGCGGCAATTTTCACATCTGCGGCTCTAAGCGCATCCGTCAAAGCCGTTTCAAACTCATCCCGATTTTTGTAGAGAGTTTCCCCTAAACCTCGCAATGCTGTTCTAATAGATTCTTGTAATGCTTTCCCTCCCTCAATTTCTTCTAGCGCAGCCCCGCCCCGCTTCTTCGGCACTGCCAGCGTCACAAACGCCGATTCCATTTGCAGGCGTGCCAGTCGCTCCTCACTTGCTTGAAAATTCAGCCGCAACGGGCGCTCTACCGTAATTCGCCAGTAGCCAAAATCCTCATTGTCAAAAATCTTGCTAACTAATACATCTTTTATTGCGCCGTCAATCTCCAGTCTGCGAGTTGCATTCTGTTGAAACTCACCATATATTTGAGTGATTTCAGCAATCTGATTAGGCATCAACTCCACCCCATCGGCGATCGCATTGCGCTTGTTGCCTAGACTGCGGCTCATTTTTTTGTAATAGTAAATACCGTTGATTAGCTGAATTTTGCCCCGACGTTCTGCGGTTTTGGCATTGGTAACTATCCAGATATAGGTATAAATCCCAGTGTTATAGAACAGTTGATCGGGTAAGGCGACAATAGCCTCCAACAAATCGTTTTCAATAATCCATTTGCGGATCTCGCTTTCCCCACTACCTGCACCGCCGGAAAATAGCGGCGACCCATTAAATACAATAGCAATTCGTGAACCGCCATTGTTCCGTTTCATCTTGGCGATCATGTGTTGCAAAAACAGAAACGAGCCGTCAGAAATTCGTGGCAAACCCGCCCCAAATCGCCCATCAAAGCCCTTCTTATCATGCTCTGCTTTTACCTGGGTTTGTACCTTCTTCCACTCCACCCCAAACGGCGGGTTAGACAGCATATAGTCAAATTTTTCGCTCTCTAATCCATCATTGGTAAAAGAATTACCAAACTTGATGTTGCTGACAGCCTGCCCTTTAATCAACATATCCGATTTGCAAATAGCGTAAGACTCTGGGTTTAACTCCTGCCCAAAGACTACAGGCTTGGCATCTTCATTCAGTTCCTTGATATACTCCTCTGCAACCGACAGCATCCCACCAGTTCCACAGGCAGGGTCGTAAATAGTTTTGACAATGCCTTTTTGCGTTAAAACCTCTCGGTCATTTTGAAACAGCAGATTTACCATCAGTCGAATTACTTCACGCGGAGTGAAATGCTCTCCTGCGGTTTCATTCGATAATTCTGAAAACTTACGGATCAATTCCTCAAACACATAACCCATCTCCATATTTGAGACGGCATCAGGATGAAGGTCAATTTCAGCAAATTTTTTAACAATCAAGAATAATAAATTTGCCTCATCCAGACGGTTAATGCGATCGCTAAAGTCAAAATACTCAATGATTTCTCGACCCGAAGCGGAGAAGCCATTGATAAAGTTTTTCAGATTGGCTGCAACGTTATCTGAGTCTGCTTGTAACTTCTGAAAAGTAAACTGGCTAATGTTATGAAAAGGTACACCAGCCTTTTGATTGAGTAACGGCTCTGGATTCTTCAAATTCATGGATTTTACTTTACTTTCATAAAATTCCATTACAGTATCTTTAGTCGGTTCTAAAACGCAGTCCAACCGCCGCAGTACAGTGAAAGGTAAAATAACTTTGCCATAATCCGCCTGCTTATAATCGCCCCGTAAAAGATCGGCAACGCTCCAAATAAAATTGGCAAGCTGTCTCACGTTTTCTGTCCGAGCCATTAAATAACACCACAATAATCGATACAATGATAAGCCAACTCTGAGGGTTTAGAAGACACATAGCTATTTTGCCCGTAGCGTTGCTTTAAGCAGATCCAAAAAGGTAAATACTGCCGGAGACAGCCAAGCATCTCTCACCGCAGCAACGCAGATGACTCAAAATAGTGGAACTGGCAAACTATAAACGCTAATACCTTGAGGAATCGGTTCGGCAGCCAGACGAGGACTAATAGCCGCGCCTAATCCCTGAGCAACCATATTAACAATCGTCGCATCCGAGCGAATATGGTAAGTAGCTTGTAAGCTGATTCCATACTTGGTACAGTGAGCATAAACCATTGCATCGCAGCCATCACCATCGGGAGCCATGATTATAGGGGTAGGTGGTTAATTGCTGCCAACTAAGAAGTTGCTCTTGTGGCTCAAAATCTGGCGGAAACATAATTATAAATTTGTCTCGCATCAACTCCCAAGTTTCAAACTCATAACTTGTTGGTAAATAAGTAATACCAAGATCGGCGCGTCCTGTACGCAGAGTTTTTTCTACTTCTGGGCGATCGTCGTACTCCGTAATACTAAACGCGATCGCCGGATAACGGCGGCAAAACTGTGCGATCGCCTCTGGTAAAATATAAGTTGCAGCACTACGAAAGGCAGAAATCCTTTCCTAATTGGGCTTCCAGGCTAGAAATTGCATAACTAACGACAGATTGCGACATCTGCAACTGTAAAGCTGCTTGGCTGAAACTGCCACTAGCAGCGACGGCAATTAAAACATACAGTTGGGAGAGCTTTAATTGGCTGTGACGGTCATAACCCATGTACTACAACTAATTACAACAATTGCTTGTATTGTCGCAAATTCTTAAAATCGACAAGGCAATTATCTATCAAATTCATTGATGGATGCGATTAAGTTTATGTTTTGCCGATTTGCGATCGCCTAATTCAAGATGAGTTTATCACTTGAACTAATTACAATGACTGCAATCTCTAAAACCTCTTACCACCAAGGCATCCTGCTAATACTGCTAACAGTCTTAGTTTGGGGGACTTCTTTTTCGGTACTTAAGTATTTCTTGCGCGACTTTCCACCTGCGGTAATTGTTGCTACTCGCTTTGCCATTGTTGCTGTTCCCTTTGTTGGTTGGCTGCGCCAACTTAATATTCGCTTGTTAGGAGCGGGCGTACTGCTAGGATGTTTGTGTTTTTTGGCGACCAGTATTACTGTATTGGGGCTAGAAACTATCTCTGCCAACCGTTCTGCTTTTATTCTTAGCCTCAATGCTATTTTGGTGCCGCTTTTGAGCATTTTCTTAGGTCAAAAGTTAACAGCCAAGATTTTATTAGCGGCGGGACTGGCGATTTCTGGTATCGGTTTATTATCCTGGGAAGGCGGCGGGCTAAGTTGGGGAGATGCTTTGACCTTTATTGCCGCACTTAGCTTTGCTGTCTATATTTTGACTTTAGCGTGGCTGACACCACGCCATCCTACCTTACCCCTAGTTGCAGTTCAACTAGGGGTAATGGCGCTAATCGGTATTATTTGGGCAATGCCGCATTTTGCTGGCTATAGTCAAGACATTACTGCTCACTTTGGTACTTTTCTTTATCTTGGTTTAATAGGGACGGCAACTCCAGTTTGGTCTCAAGCAATGGCTGGGCGTTGGGTTCCTGCTCATGAAGTTGCTTTGCTTTATACTTTAGAGCCAGTATTTGCTTCGTTTTTCTCGTTTTTGTTTTTAGGGGAGCAGCTTGGAATACGGGGTTTTATTGGTGCAGCATTAGTTGTAACTGCTACAGTTTTGAGTCAAAGACTTCGCTAATTTATCGCTATAACTATAAAACCGCGCTCAGGAGATCGCATCCCAAGTAATAATTTTCTGCGATAGTGCGATCGCGCTATCAAAGCAATATGAATGCAATTTAGATTTTGAGCTTATTCAGTAAGTTAGGTAAGGATAAGAGCTACTTAGGGCTATTTTGGCTGTTCCTACTCCTACTTTTTTAACTTCTATTGCATCTCCTCCCTTTATCATTAGATCCGGGGGATTGTTAGCATTTCCAGAATAGGAAAATAACTTGCTATAAACTTCGCGCTTATAATTTTCGTTAGTCTCGCCTACAGTGTCAGCAAATATATCTTTGATATAGGCTTCCAAAGCATCGCCCACGGCATTAATTCTATTTGTGCTGCGGTAGAAACTTACTACATCTGGAATTTTATTATTAATTATTACTCGAACTGCTTGCAAAATATTTGTCATGTTTATATAAGATTCAAGCTGAGTTGTAGAGGTAAATATGTTGTGAGGTCGCTTTTTTGTTCTTGCTCACTACTAAATAAGTCTTCTTTTATCGCTTGGGCGATCGCATAGCTGAAATTGACAGGGACAGCATTCCCAATCATTTTATAGGCGGCAATTATATTTTTATAATAGAAGATGAAATTATCGGGGAAAGTTTGAATCCTCGCACACTCTCTAATAGATAATCTTCTATATGGGGCGGGAGATTCAGGGTCAAAGCTCCACTTATCTAGCCCTACATGAATCATTTTACTCGCCTGCGGGTGTATGGGCGCATGACGACCGCCAGCTTGAATTGTGAAAGAGGGTTCATCCCAAGCACGGACTCGATTTCGTGACATATAAATGCTAGAAAATCCGCCTTGCATATATTCATGATTTGCGATCGCACAAGCTTGAGTTTTCAAGTTATTAGCAGGTTGTACTGTTTCACGCAGATTCCATATTGCTTTGCGTAAGGTAGGAACAGAAATTGTTTTAACTATTGAGTTGAAATCAAACTGCTTGTTTAAGCTTTGATGATAGCCAACAAAAATAACCCGTTTCCGATCTTGAGGAACATTGTAATTTACAGCGTTGAGTAATTCAAAAGAGACAATATAGTTAGCTTTTTTAAATGATTCCACAATACTTTCAATTGAGCTACTGTGTTTTTTATGCAGCATTCCTGAGACATTTTCAGCTAAAAAAAATAAAGGCTGTTTATCTTGCAAAATCCGCACATAATCAGCGAAAAGTTGCCCTCGCTCATCGTTAATTCCTCTTTGAGTCCCAGCTTCACTCCAACTTTGACAAGGCGGCCCCCAATAATCCCAACACAATCGGGGATTTCTTGAGAATCAATTTTTCTAATATCTCTCTTATCTAGAAATGTGGTGGAATGATTTTGTTCGTAAGTTTCCCAAATATCTCTATCAAATTCATTTGCCCACACGACATTGAAGCCAGCTTGAGAAAACCCTAAATCAAGCCCACCACAACCAGAAAAAAGCGATACAATCTCAAACTTCATACCTTCTCTTTTACGTTAAATTGCACTTTGAACTCTAGTTAGTACAAATACGCTACCTTCATTACCTCGCCCAATCCGCATATCGCTATCTAGGTAAGTGATATCTAACCACCCTTGTTGTTCGCGGCTATTGAGAGCAAAATCAAGGGCTGTAAACTTTTGACTTTGTTCAATTTGTTGAATAAAACTAGCGGGGGATTGATAGTTTATTAGGCGTTGCAAACCCAAAATCGAGCGCTGAAATTTTACTTGTACCCGTTGCCCGGAGAGAGGTTCAAACTCCGCCGCCACGCTGACTAAGCCTTCTAAGTAGGGCAAGCCGTAAATCTCGGCAATATTGTAAACGCTGCTAGTTTTAACCCGAATCGATTGATAGATTTGACCGAGTTTTAATAAGGGAAAGCGATCAATATTTAATAAGCCGGAACTTGTCGTATAGAGTAGCCGCCAGTCGCCATCTAGTAGCTCAGAAGCCTCTACAGGGCGCGGCGTGGGGTTGCGCTCCTCTAAGTTCGCGATCGCCATCAATATTGCCTGTTTCTCTGACTCAGTGGCTATTAAACCGCGATTTTTCCCGGCGATCGCTTCTATTAGTGCTGATTTTCCAAACATCGCCTTAATGATAATTCTGCTTTTCCTACGCTAACTATTATCCCCTTTTCCACCTAATACGCTGAACCCTTGAAAAATAATGAACCTCTAAATAATGCTAAACTTTGTACTATAATTGAAGCCGTTTATTTAAACATTTCCCTATGCCCAACTCGCCCCTACAAGAACAGCCCCGCAATCGAGTAGCATCGGTAATTCCTGCCAAAAACGAGTTGTCAATCTTAGACTGGTTAAGAGCTAGTGGTAGATTAGTGGCACGCGATCGCACCGAAGCTGAAATAGCTCAAGGCGAGCCACTCTCTGATATTGCCGATATTATCGATCCTGACGATCCTAGCTATGATGACGATTTTGAAGACAGTGATGAGCCAGCCGAAGAAGAAGTTGGTTAACTGTTTTAGGCACGAGTTTAGTTATTAGTAAGAAGCTTTGAGAACATACTTAGAGCTTCTTCCTTGCTAATTACTGGTATAAAAAATATTGTGGAAGCTAAATCATCTCCTCGCTCTTTATTCCATCTTTCGGGAATTAGTTTACTGATAACTCTCGGTATAGTGCTAGGGGCGGGGGCAATAACGAGCGATATTGTAGCAGAGCGCTTATTTTGGCAGCAAAATTCTCTAACTCTACCATTGGTGCTATGTGCGATCGCTACCGCCGGACTGGGGTATTGGGTAATACCAATGTTAGTGAGACTAAAAACTGGGCAAATTGTTAGAGAAGACGGACCGCAAGCTCATTTAAAAAAAGCTGGTACTCCAACTATGGGCGGGGTGTTTTTTGTGCCTGTAGCAATTACTTTATCGCTGTTGCTATCTAGCTGGAGTAAAGACGTAGTTGCAGTATCGGCGTTGACAATCGGTTATGCACTAATTGGCTGGCTAGATGACTGGCAGATTTTGCGCTACAAATCCAATAAAGGTATTTCTCCTAAAATGAAACTAGCTTTGCAAGTTGGCTTTGGATTGCTGTTTTGTTTGTGGCTGGCTTGGAGTCAAGCAAGTAGTATTACTAATGTTGCTTTGCCTTTCAATTTTGTGTTGCCTTTAGGTTTGTTATTTTGGCTCTTAGCAGTGTTTGTATTAGTAGCAGAAAGTAATGCGACTAACCTTACAGATGGCGTTGATGGTTTAGCTTCAGGAACCGCCGCGATCGCACTATTGGGTTTAGGTGTATTGGTGGCGTCAAGTTCCCCAGGATTAATGATTTTCTGTGCTTGTATGAGCGGTAGTTGCTTGGGGTTTCTCGTCCACAATCGCAACCCGGCGCGGGTTTTTATGGGAGACACGGGTTCTTTAGCATTAGGAGGCGCTTTAGCATCGGTAGCCCTGTTGACTAATACCTTGTGGGCGCTATTTGTACTAAGTGGGATATTTTTGGTCGAAACTCTTTCTGTAATGGCGCAGGTAACTTATTATAAAGCCACAAAAGGTGAGGACGGAGTAGGCAAACGTTTATTCAAAATGGCTCCCTTACACCATCATCTAGAACTTTCGGGCTGGTCGGAAACTCAAGTAGTAGCTACCTTTTACGGAATTAGCGGTATTTTGGTGCTGTTGTGTTTAGTAACGGTTGTCAATAGTTAGTTTAATTAGTTTTAGTTTTTCTCTAAATAAAACTTATGAGCCGCGTTCGTAACACGGTTCAATGATTTTGAAAGCATCCTACCCCTCTTTTGTCACTCTGAGTAAGGAAAAAACAAACTAAAACTTGAAAAAGCTTGTAATGTAAAGCTTTTAAACTTTATTTTCTCACATCAGACTTCCTTTGTAGTCATTTTGCCAAAATCCTGAGCTAAAGCAGGTTCTAGATTTTACTCTCCTGAAAGTGACAAAAGAGGGGTAGGCTTGGTTCTGCTAATGCTCGTCCCTTAGTTTTTTTTAGCAATCCCGAAGCGATCGCCGAGCTATTTACGACTAGCACTAAAAAATTTGGGCGTTGCATAATTGAAAGATGATATTGGAGGAAAACACTATGCAATGCCCTGACTGTAGAGCAACTCACATCCGAAAGAATGGGCATCGAAAAGGAAAACAAAATTAGATCTGTGCCGATGGTCGTCGGCAGTTTATTGATGACTATCAATCCTATCGAGGATACAGCGATGAAGTAAGGCGTGTAGGAAGGATGTTGTTCAAGTTGAAAAAACTAATTAGGTCGCTCGTAAGCTAGGTTTCCTAAGATATAAGTAGCACAAATAGAGCGATCGCTTCCTACCACCATTAAAGCAAATACTTTTTCGGCTAATTCTTCTATCGATATTGCAGTAGCTTCACCGTTACGAAAAGCTAAAAGCTCTGTGCATCTTGAATCTATAACTATAAAGTCTGATTCTTTACCGACTTCAAAGTTTCCAATTTTATCTTCTAATCCTAATGCTCTTGCGCCGCCCAAGGTTGCTAAAAACAAAGCCTGAAAGGGAGATAGTTTTTGCTTTCGCAGTTGAGCAACTTTGTATGCTTCACCCGCCGTTTGCAGCAGGGAAAAACTCGTACCCGCGCCTACATCTGTACCCAAACCTAATTTAACTGGATGCTCTCTAGACTTTGCTTTTTGTAGCTTAAACAATCCGCTACCCAAAAATAAATTTGAAGTTGGACAAAATGCGATCGCACTTTCTGCGTCTGACAATCGGACAAATTCTGCGTCAGTTAAATGAACGCCATGAGCAAAAATAGAGCGATTTCTAACTAACCCCGCGCGATCGTATACATCTAAGTAACCATGACTTTCGGGGAAAAGCTGCTCAACTAGAGCAATTTCGTCTAAATTTTCGGATAGATGGGTGTGCAAATAAACATCAGGAAATTCATCTAAAAGCTTACTTGCTACCTTTAGTTGTTTCTCACTGGAAGTTATTGCAAAACGGGGAGTTACAGCATAAAGTAAACGCCCGTTTTTGTGCCATTTTTCAATTAGTTGCTTGGTTTGGTGGTAAGAAGTTTCGGGAGTATCGACGAGATAATCTGGAGCGTTTCTGTCCATCATTACTTTACCTGCGATCGCCCGGAGATTGCGACGGCGAGCTTCAGTGAAAAAAGCTTCCACAGATTCAGGATAAACCGCCGCAAACACTAACGCTGTAGTTGTACCGTTTTTGAGTAATTCATCAAGGAAAATTGCTGCTATTTTTTGAGCGTAGGCAAATTCTTGAAACTTTCTTTCAGTAGGAAATATATACTTATGCAACCATTCCAGCAGTTGTTCGCCGTAAGAGGCGAGTACTTCTGTTTGCGGAAAATGAATATGCGTGTCGATAAATCCTGGCATAATCAGCATTCCAGGATAGGAAACTATCTCAATTTCTACATATTTAGCTTGTAAACTCGCATAATCCCCTAATTCTTTGACTAAACCATTTTCGATCACTAATAAACCATCCACAATATAACGAACGCTCTCTAGTTCGCTTGTATAAAATGGATCGTCTAAAAAGTCCAAAAAGGAGCAACGAAAAGCTTTTAGCTGGGCTGACATCTGTTTAAAATTAGTTGAAGGTGAAGGGCAAAATGGTTTAGCCATTGCCCTTCACCTTAGAAATAGCTTTTAGTTCAACTTTACTTATAAAGTTCCGTTGACAGGCGCAAAGCCAAAACGCCGGGAATTAATGCAACAAGTAGCGCTGCATAGATTTGGATGTCGGATATAGAAGACATGGTTTAAACCCTCGCATATGAACGGATTTCACTTTTATAGATCGTTCCCTACTTTCGGCTACATTGCCTAAATAGAGAAATATTTTGTAACAAAAGATGAATTTTTACTTGGGGATAGACTTCGGAACATCGGGCGCAAGGGCGGTTGTTATTGATGAAAACAGGATGATTAAGGCGGAAGTTGAGCAACTTTTTGAGGTAGTACAGCCGGAATTTTGGGTTGGTATATGGCAAAAGACTTTGTTTAACCTGATTGCACAGCTACCTGGGGATTTACGCACTCAAATTAATGCGATCGCAATTAATGGCACTTCATCCACCGTAATGCTCTGCGATGAGCTAGGAAACGTTCTCAATCAACCCTTGCTGTACAACGACGGGCGAGGAATTGAAGTATTGGGAAGATTGAAGGCGATTGCACCTGCCAATAATATTGTCCTTAGCGCCACTTCTAGCCTTGCTAAACTGCTGTGGATGAGCGAACAACCTTTTTTTAACCTAGGGCGATATTTGCTCCATCAAGCCGATTATTTGGCTTATTTATTGCATGGCAAGCTAGGAATTAGTGACTATCACAATGCTTTGAAGCTAGGTTATGACGTAGAAAAGTTGGTATATCCAACTTGGTTAAAAAATCTTTCTGTAATGCCGTTATTACCTCAAGTTTTAGCGCCTGGTACGCCCATAGGAGAAGTCACGCCAGCCGTTGCGGCTGCTTTGGGGTTGCGGAGCGATTGCGTAGTTTGTGCGGGTACAACCGATAGTATTGCAGCATTTTTGGCTAGTGGAGCTAAACAGCCTGGAGAAGCGGTGACTTCTTTAGGATCTACTCTCGTACTTAAGCTATTGAGTCGCACTCGTGTAGAAAATGCAGAATTTGGAATCTATAGCCATCGATTGGGGGATTTGTGGCTAACTGGCGGTGCTTCTAATACAGGTGGTGCAGTGCTGAGACATTTTTTCACGGATGCAGAGTTGGCAAGCCTTAGCAGCCAAATTAATACAGATACAACCACCCTTGATTATTATCCCTTGTTAAAAATGGGCGATCGCTTTCCAATTAACGATCCCCTCTTACCACCACGACTAGAACCGCGCCCAGATAGTGATGTAGAGTTTTTGCACGGTTTGCTTGAAAGTATGGCGCGAATCGAAGCTAGAGGTTACGAACTTTTGCAGCAATTAGGCGCGGATAAATTAACTTGCGTCTACACGGCGGGAGGTGGCGCAAAAAATAGTGTTTGGACGAGAATACGAGGATTTTGTTTGCAAGTGACGATGCTTTCTCCCATCCATACCGCCGCCGCTTACGGTACGGCATTACTAGCAATGCAGACTATTAAAAGTAGATAGATTCAAAGCAGTCTATATCTTCTGCATCAAGCAAAGTAAGACGAAATTAACGATCCAAAACCAAAGCATCATGCTGAGAATAAATCTCCCCAGAAGCGACTTGTTATTTGTTCCAACTTTGTGACGGAGTAACGCCCAGAAAGCAATACCTAAAAGATTTACAAGCCAAAATGCAGGATACTTATAGTAAATGGGTCAGCATGAGGATAGTTAATCCTTCGCCAGTACCACAAAGTGTACGCTTAATTGCCCTAATAAAAAATAGACGTTTAAGATTGGTCTGAAGCTGCCCGCAGCGATCGCATAGCACCTAGTCTACAGTGGTTAAAGTAATCTATTAAAAGGTAATTGAATTACTGCCTTCTGCCTTAATTCAAAGTTTATTTTTCAGGTGGATTCATGCGTACTATCCTAATTGTTGAAGATAGCTTACTCCAAGCTCAACTATTGACTCGTTATCTACAGCAAGCAGGCTTAGATGTAATTAGCGTTCCTAGTGGCGAGGAGGCTCAAGATAAATTAATTCAGTACAAACCAGACTTAATTATTTTAGATGTTATTTTACCAGGTCAAAGTGGTTTTGAGTTGTGCCGCGAACTAAAAACTGACCCCCACACTCGTCAAATTCCGGTAGTGATTTGTTCGACTAAAGGTACTGAAGTAGATAAAATGTGGGGCGATATGCTAGGTGCGGATGCTTACTTACCTAAACCTGTAGATCGGCTTGAATTAATTCAACTGGTGCAACAGCTAATGAAAAATTAGGAATAGTCTTGGTGATACCCATAGATCCAGCGTTCATAAGCACTTTAGATCGGGCAATAGACTTTACTCAAGTTCAAACTCCAGGACAAAAGTTTTTACACCTTAACTTGAATAAAGACTTAGCAGCTTTGTTAAAAGTTGAAGACATTGCAGAGGTACTGCAAATACCCCAAAGCGGTATATTGCCAATCCCGCAAATCCCCCGTGCGTGTTAGGTATTCACAACTGGCGTGGCGAAATGCTATGGGCGATCGCGTTAAATAATTTACTGGGATTACCGTCTATCGAGCGACTAGATCCGTCCTCCGCTTCTACTATGGCATTAGTAGTAACAGTCATTGACAATCAATACTTAGGGCTAGTAGTTGACCGAGTAAATGATATTGAATGGCATGAACTAGAGTTGATTCAATCTCCCAAAGTGCAGTTATTTCCAGCCCAATTACTACAGTTTATGCAGGGGTATTTGAGCGATTCTGGCACAATTATTCTCGAGGCGCAAGCGATCGCTCGTTCGCCCAAAATTAGGCAACTTGCGTAAAAACTCACTTACTCACCCTTATTCAAACTTTTAACCCCACAATGATTAAACTATTTTCTTCTCGTTCTGAAGATCGCAACAGCGACAAACCGAGTATTTCAGAACCCTTGGCGCTCTCTCAAAATTCCCCACATTCAAAAACCGACGTACCAGTACAAAATAATGTCCGCAGCAGCCAAGGTGCAATTCAAGGCGCGTTGAGAACCCAACGCCAAAAAATTTTGGCGATTACTGGACAAATGCACCAGTCACCTAATTTAGAGGCATTGTTTGAAACCACAGTCAGCGAAATTCGCAATAACTTGCAAGCAGATCGAGTTTTAATATACCGCTTTGAGTCCAACACTCATGGAGTAGTAGTAGCAGAATCTAAGCCTTGCAAGGAACAATTACCGTGCGATCGCAAGCGCAGCAAGGCACAACGTTTTTACTACAAATTCCCATTAGTCTCAAAATTGCCAAAGTCTTAGTAATTGAAGTTGGCGATCGCGTTTGTGGTTTTGTTACTGAAGCTGTTGAGCAAATTATCTTGCCTCTACCTGACCAAATTAAACAGTGGCATAATGGTCAAAAAGTTTGTCAACTAGCAGGAAACGGGCAAATAGTCCCGATTCGCAAATTATCAACCATTTTGCAGTTTGGAGAAAATCTTTTAGTTTCCGAGCAATTGCCCGTACTTTTAGTTCGTCAAGGCACGGAATTAGTGGGGCTAGAAGTCGATCGGATTTTAGGCGAACAAGAATTAGTAATTAAACCTGTAGGTAAACTAATTACTCCACCTAATTATGTGTTGGGATGTTGTGTATTAGCGGACGGGCGTTTAAGTTTGATGCTTGACAGTACAGCGTTAATCGACCAATTGCCCACCGTAGTTACGCATAACGAGAGCCCTTTTGAGAGCGATCGCAAATCCCAAATTTTGCTAATAGATGATTCTGTTACCGTGCGCCATAACTTAGCCGTGATGCTGCAAAAAGCTGGCTATCAAGTCTTACAAGCTAGTGATGGCACTGAAGCGATCGCGCTTTATAATTTGCACCCAACTATCAACTTGATAATTTCTGATGTCGAAATGCCTGGTATGAATGGATTTAAGTTTTTAAGCCATCGCTTGCAAGACTCTGTACTGCAACAAATTCCTGTGGTTATGCTTACTTCTCGCAGCAGCGAAAAATACCAACAAATTGCTCTAGAATTAGGCGCTAATGCTTACCTAACTAAGCCCTATATAGATGGGGAAGTTTTAAAAGCTGTGACTAATTTAATTAGCGATCGCCAGAAATCAGCTATTTAGCCTTAAAATTTTCTCAAGTAACTCTGAGTAATATGTTTAGTCCTAAGCAAAATAATCGTAAGTCTAATTGGTTGCATTTAGCAGCTACTCCTTTGGTGATGTCTGGATTAGCGCTAAATCCGGCTATGGCGGCATCTGTCTCTTCTTCCTACCTCAATGATTATCGCTTTTGCGCTGCCCGCTTACTAGCTCTCAATATTTCTGCCGATGCAGTATCGAATGCCTGTGCTACCGCCTTGTTTCCCAAAACCCTATCTACTTGCGTCTACGACATCCAAAGGCAAACCAAAATCTTGGCAACCGATGCTCTAATTACTTGCAGGCAAGTTAGGCAGCCCAATGAATTGGCAACTTGCGTAGTCGGAATTAGTATTAATAGCCCAGAAGAAACAATTGCCGAAGTCCTTGATTATTGTCGTCTAAGCTTATTACCCGTACGCTTTGCCGAGTGTGTAGTAGGTTTGCGCCGAGAAATTGCTGTCCCTGCCATTCAGGCAATGAATACTTGCATCGATGGTAGCGATCGCGCGATCGTGCCGAGCTTATCTCAACCCTAAAGGCTGCTAAGTACGAGTTTTACGTGCCTGAGCAAGCCGTGAAGCCATCTGTCTAGCTTCTAAGCCCCCGCCTAGATAACTCCAGTAGATGTATGGTAACGGGCTGCCAAAGCGACCTTGTTTGAATTCCCCCGCCGGATTTTTTTCTTGCTCTCTACCCGTGCGCGTATTGCTCGAAACATCAATTGTGCCATCGGCTAAAACCTTTAGCGAAAGCCAAGCAAAACCTTTGCTTAAATAAGGATGAATATAGGTCTTACCTTTGGAGTCATAAAAACTATACAAGCTCAATAATTCTAAACTCACTTGTTGGTAGTGAATATCGCTGCCAGTTTTCTCAAGAAAACTGCCATCAACTCGTTGACGCTGCAAACCTCTGTCGCTCCAACTTCTAGCTTTGGTTTCTAATCGAGGTTGCTTTTGAACGAGGTGAATCAAGTGGTAACAAAATGCCGACCAAAAAAGTTGGTTTGTTACTGGGTTACTCGCCTCCCGTTCCTCCCAGCGTTTTTCCATGGTGCGAAAATTTTGCGGTAAATAACGAGCCAATTCCTTAGCCTCAGTATTAAAATCTGCCTGGTTTAGTAACAGAAGACTCCGCGCATAGGAACCAAAAAAGGCAACTAATTCAGGATATTGCGAAACCCCAAAACCACCATTGGGGCTTTGGCGCTCAAATGCCCACTTAAAGGCTAACAATCCTTGCTCGCTCGCAATGGTATAGCATTACAGAGATAAGTTAGGACGTTATAGTAGAAGGTAGAAGAGCATTCAGGAGCGGCTATGCCATCCCCGTACAGTGAAGACCTGCGCCAAAAAGCAATTGCGGCAGTCAAACGAGGTGAACAGAAGAAAGATGTTCAAGCCTCAGTAGCAATACCTTAGACCTGTGGCTCAAAAGAGAAGAACAAACTGGGAACTGTCAGGCAATCACGAACTATCAGCAAGGGTGTAGACATAAAATTACAGACTGGCAAAGATTTCGTGAGTGTGTTCGGCAGCATGGTGGTAAAACCAAAGCCCAGATAGGAAAACTGTGGGGTGAGAATGTGACACAGCCCTCGCATTAGTGACGCAATCCAAAAAATCGGTGTCAGTCGAAAAAAAAGACCTACGGATACCGAGAACGGGATGAGCTAAAACGTCAAGCTTTTCAGGAGCAATTGCAGACAAAATCTGCTGCTCAAATTGTGGATGTCGAGGAAGCGGGCATTGATAACCGACTGTCAAAACCCGTAGATATAGCTGCCGGATCGCTTCATCGGGAGTAAGTTTAATTGCTTTTTGGCGCACCAAACAAATCGTGTAGGGAACTTTGCCGCTTTTGGTTTCCTTAAGAGTAATAGTCTGCTCTAACTGCTCAATTTCAGAGGAAGTAAATTGCGAAAGTTTGTAATCTGAGTCTTTCAGGATATCGGCTAAGTTCATGAATTAAACACTATATAGTCTAAAAAATTCAAAAAGCTGTCAAAGAGCTTGAATGAGTGTATACAAAATTTGATACGCAGGTTCGTAAACCTTATTAGTATCACTGTCTGGAATAATCTTGCCATGAAACAAGACGTTTCTAAGTTTATATAAAATCTCTATAATGCCTTTGCAAAGCTTATCTGGATCGTTAATAAAGTGAAGGTTTTCCATTTGAATGCAGTTATCAATTTCATCAGTCAGCAAATTAATTGGCTTCGATGGGGCGATCTCTCCATAGCAAGCTTTGAGATTATTTTGTTGAGTTTGCGTCAGTTTTATGAAAGCTTGCTGACAAATAAGATCATCTATATTAAAACCATTGATTTGAGTATGAGTAAACTTATTATTGCCATTTTGACAAATAATATAAATTTGCAGTTCTTTTTGCGGGTTTCCTAAAATTTCTCTTTCAACCTTGTATATTAAACGGTTGCTTCAAAATTATTTTGCCTATTGGGATTCTTTTGAATTGTATTTTTTTCAAAAGTTATGCGCTCATCTTTTTTATTAAATATATGTTTTCGTTCCAACTCTAAATGAAGCTCTGCAATACGTGACTTGAAGGCAGCACCCTCGTTGCCTTGATTCTTTAGAAGGCTAACAAGCTTATTGCGAAAATTATTATCATTAGCTTTTATCTCATCTATTGCTTCTCTATCAGTTTTGAGTGATGAATAGTAATTTTTATACCAAGCATTAAAAGCAATCCAAGCTTTGACGAACTGAGTAAAGTAATCTATCGAAGCAAAACTTTTCCACTTTTCAGAGCTTTCTGTATACAAACTAGACATAGCTAGGAATTATTTTAAGCAGAGGCAAATTGTACCAGTTTGAATTATATAGTCTTTCGGATCTTTGACGGGGTTCATCAGGTGCTAAGTGATTGGTTATAAGAGCTTTACCCGTTATAAAGTTTAGCCTCATTTCCGAAACTAACCGATGGAGCTTTTTAATACTACAATGGCGATCTCTTTTGAGAGAAGCTAAAAAGTTTTACCTTTTATGACAGATAGATTTCAAGTGGATTTCCTACCAAATACTTGTGGCATAAAGACCAAGTTAAGCCGCAGATAACCTCTGCTTCCTACAGGGTTGGGTTAAGCGCTGACAATGTAACAATTAAGCTGCTCTGAGCATGTAATGGCTACCCTTCAAATTGAAAACTTGCCAGACGAACTGTATAATCGCATTCAAAGTCTTGCTGCTGAAAACAATTTTACTCTTAATGAAGCAGTAATTTATTTACTGAAGCAAGGGTTTCAGCCCGATGAGCTAAAAAGAATTCAAAAACCGCAGACAAAGCCCATGTCGGAAATCTTACAAAGGATTCGTAGCCGTCCTAAAGTTAACCCGATTAATTTTGGATTACCAGATAGCACTGTTTTAATTCGAGAGGATCGCAACAGATGACGGCTTCGCTAAGAGGCGTATTGGATACTAATATTTGCATTAATCAATTTATTTCTGACCCATTAACCCCAAAAGTCAATCAGCTATTCGACCATCTAAACGCTCCATCTGCTGAGTTCTTCGTCCCTGACTTGTTTTACATTGAGTGCGCTAACACACTATGGAAGTATGTTCGAGCCAACCTACAAAGACTTGATGACTCAATCCGTTCAAATTAGTTTGGACTACAACATCACAGCGTATGATGGCTGCTATGTAGCACTGGCACGGCAAGTTAGCGCACCATTACTAACTTTGGATGAACGATTAGTAAATTCTCTAGCAGATACCAGCTTTGATGTGCGGCTGTTTACGAACTTCTTAGTGCCGCCGTTACCTGTTTGATGCTATGGAGGGCAACAAGTTAACTAAGCATTCTGTTCACCAGTAGGCAAAGTTGGCAATAGAGACTTCCCACTTTTCCGTGATGTCATAACTACCTTTGGGCTTTAATCCAGCCATTGGACTTCGCTTCTGCTTCTGTGCAAAACCATCTTTCGCCTTTGGTTAGGTCGATAATCGTTGCTTCGTAATTTCTCATACCCGGAAGGTGATATAGCTTTTTGCCTGTAGCAACGGAAATATTGCGTTTGATATTACATCCTGGTGTGGCGACGGATGTAATTACTGGAGCGCCACTGGCACCCAAATTCATTGTCAAAAGCGAAGTAACTGCCAAAATTCCAACACTAACAACAGTATTGAGTAATTTGCGATCACGAACGGGTTTCATAAAATAACCTCCTACCCTTGCCCGTTGAGGATTTGTTCCAAGCTAAAACAATTGTACTGTATTATACATTGATGGCGAGCGATTCTTATCTTTTCAAACTTTCGTTGGGCGCAGTGAGTTGTTGCGGCTGAGTCACTATTTCCCACTGATTTCTACTAGCGATTCACCTCCTTGCAAAAACTCTAATGCCTCTAGCAAAGTAGTACCGAGAATTTCTTGCAGCCGAGCATTCGATGTATTTCCACACGTCAACCAGATAATTTGTGGTGGTGTGCCGAAACGAGCGACCAAATCAACAAAATCACTATCCTTGGTTATAAGGATAATACTTTGAGCTTTTGCCGCCTCAAAAATTACAATATCTTCAGCATCCCTCAGACCAATATCGCGTAGAGCCAAGGCTGTGATTTTAAAAGTGCTGGCGATCCAGATTGCGATCGCAGGTGATAATTGTGCATCAACCCAAATAGTCATGCAACCAACACTGGATGATCGAGTTTGCGTGAAGCATAGATTAGAGCCGCTTTAAGATCCTCTGCTTCAAGGTCGGGCATTTCCTCTAAGATTTGTTCAGCACTTAGCCCTGCCGCAAACAAATCCAACACATCTAAGACTCTAATTCTCATTCCCCGTATACAGGGACGACCACCGCATTGCTTGGGGTTGACTGTAATTCTCTCTAGTAAGTTCGACATACAACTTCACTTTACGACGAGTCATTGTTTTAGTATAGATAGTTAGTTAAAACGCAATGTCATAAAGACAAACCTTGCAACAAAAACACCCGCAATAATCCAAGTACCTAACGATACTTCTTGACCTTTACCTTGAAAAGATTTAACTAACGGGTAAGCAATAAAACCGATCGCTAATCCTTCGGCAATTGAATAAGTAAGGGGAATCATAAACATAGTCAAAAATGCCGGAATAGCTTCAGATAAATCGTCCCATCGGATTTCTGTAACTTGAGAGAGCATCATTGCGCCCACAATTACTAAAGTCGGGGTAGTTGCAAAGGCTGGAATAGCTTGAAAAATGGGGACAAAAAATAAAGAAAGTATAAATAAAATTCCAACGATAACGGCGGTAAACCCAGTCCGCCCGCCCTCAAGTACACCCGAAATAGATTCTACATAGGTAGTGACGCTAGAAGTTCCAAATAATGACCCTACCGTAGTTGCGATCGCATCTGCCGTTAAAGCGCGATTGGCGCGGGGCAATTCTCCATCTGCGCCGATATAACCCGCCCGCATTCCTACTCCTGTAAGTGTACCAACGGTATCAAAAACATCTACAAATAAAAACACAAGTAGCACTGCCAACCAGTCAATAATATTACTGGGGTTAAGCCCCGATATCCCTGTAATTGCCTGTCCAAACAAGTCTTTCGGTAATTGCGGCAAAGCAAATATACCTTGAGGTGGCGCAGCAACGCCCAAAATCCAAGCTAGTATTGCGGTGGCAAAAATTCCTAATAGCAAAGCCCCTCTGACGCGCCGCACTACAAACGCAGAGGTAATTAATAGCCCTACCACAGCCATTAATGTTGCAGGTTGACTTAAGTTCCCAAAGGCGGTTTTGGTGGCAACACTTGCGACAATCAGCCCTGCGCCCCCGGTTGCTGGATCTCCCGATAGTCCAATATAGGCAATAAATAAACCAATACCCGCCGCCGTAGAGTGTTTGATCGTGTCTGGAATAGTTTTAATCAGCAGGCGGCGGACATCGGTGAACGTTAAAGCAACAAATATTAGTCCTTGCACAAATACGCAGGATAAAGCTAATCGCCAATCAATTTTTAGCCCGATAACTACCGAAAAAGCAAAAAATGCGTTGGTTCCCATTCCAGGAGCTAAACCAAAAGGATAGTTGGCAAATAAGCCCATACAGAGCGTTCCTACGGCGGAAGCGATCGCCGTTGCAACAGCTAACTGCGAAAATAAGTCTCCTTGTTGGTTGAGAAAAATAGCGTTGGACAAGATAATCGGGTTCACTACTAAGATGTAGCTCATAGTCATGAAAGTAGCGATCCCTGCCAGAATTTCAGTTTTAAAGTTGGTTTTGTAATAGTCAAACTGAAAGTAACGCGCGATTACTTTTTGCCAATTTGTGCCGGGTTCTGGGGGAATTGAACCAGGAATCTCTTGCTGGTCGTCAACGCTATTACTGTGAATATTGCCGCCCATACTCGTTACTCCAAATACTAGGTAGTATCTTAAATTCTTTCTTACAAGTCTGTAGTGTTTGGAGCAGTTACGTTTGTTACGAACTTTTCCCTAATCTAAAACTGCTATATCTCCTGCTAAAAGGGCATTACAGAAATAAGAGCTAAGTTTACTATCTAAAGATGCACCCTACAGTAAGGAGAATTGGCAGTGAAATTAAAAACAATATTTACTCTGCTGAAAGAAACATTTGACGAATGGAACAAAGATAAAGCTTCAAGATTAGCCGCCGCCTTAGCTTATTACACAGTTTTTTCCCTCTCACCGCTATTAATCATTGCGATCGCAATTGCGGGAGCGGTATTTGGCGAAGACGCAGCTAGAGGTGAAATTGTTGGACAAATTCAAGGCTTAGTTGGTAAAGATGGTGCGGAATTTATTCAAACAGCGATTGAAAGCGCGGCTAAACCCCAAGAAGGCGGCGGTTTAGCATCGGCTATCAGTGTTGTTGTGCTGCTATTTGGCGCGTCGGGTGTATTTGCTCAACTGCAAGACGCGCTCAATACTATTTGGGAAGTCCAACCCGATCCAAAAGCAGGTGTAGGTACTTTTATCCGTGCTCGCTTTTTATCATTTTCGATGGTGCTAGGAATTGGGTTTTTACTTTTAGTCTCTCTCCTACTTAGCGCTTTGTTGTCAGGAGTTGTAGCTTATTTAGGTCAGTTGTTTCCCGTAATTGCTTCTCTATTACAAGTTGCTAATTTCGTTCTAGGTTTTGTAGTTACAACCGTACTATTTGGACTAATTTACAAATTTTTACCCGATGTCAAAATTACTTGGAGCGATGTTTTAATTGGCGCGGCGATTACTTCTCTGCTATTTTCTATTGGTAGATATGGCTTAGGCTTGTATTTGGGTAATAGTAGCTTTGGTTCGACTTACGGCGCGGCGGGTTCCCTAGTAATTATCTTAGCTTGGGTGTATTATGCGGCGCAGATTTTGTTCTTTGGGGCAGAATTTACTCAAGTCTACGCTCGCAGATACGGATCGCAAATTGTCCCAGATAAAAATGCTATACCTATAACTCAAGGCGATCGCGCCGAACAAGGTATAAAGCCAAGTACGAGTTTCCCAAATTCTCAGCGTAAGTCTGCGTCCCCTAACTTTGTCCGTAATTTATTTAGACGCTTTACCAAACGTAAAACCAAGAACCGACGACCTTAAGCACCAATTACCTTTATGAAAAAAAAAGCGTCGCTTTTCTGCAAACATCGTGTATTTTGTCAAGCAAAACGGACGATTGAATATAGAAGGGCTAGGGGCATGGTACAACTACTGGAACGATCCATACCATTTACTACTGACGCTGCCTTGGGTAGGTTTTTTGACGTTAATTTGCACCGGGTATATTCTTGCTAATGCTTTATTTGCCCTAGCTTATATAGCCGGAGGCGATGGAATTGAAAATGCGCGTCCAGGTCACTTCCTCGATGCCTTTTTTTTCAGCGTTCAAACTATGGCATCGATTGGCTATGGTGCAATGTATCCCAAGACAACTTACGCCCATTTATTAGTTACGGCGGAGTCTTTAGTTGGTTTGTTTGGGGTGACGATGGCGACAGGCTTGATGTTTGCGCGATTTTCGCGCCCTACCGCTAGAGTAATTTTTAGTCGAGTAGCAGTAATTGCACCTTTTGAAGGCGTACCAACTTTAATGTTTCGTACTGCCAACAAGCGCCGCAACTTGATTTTAGAAGCATCTCTGCGTGTCAGTCTAGCTAGAGATGAAATTACTTCCGAGGGCGATTTTATCCGCCGCATCTACGATCTGAAGCTACTCCGCAGTCAAAACCCTAGTTTTTCCCTATCCTGGACGGCAATACATCCCATAGACGAGCGTAGTCCCCTTTATGGAGTTAGCCAAGAGTCGCTGTTTGAGGATGAAACGACTATCTTAGTTACCCTAACAGGATTAGATGAAACCGTAGGACAAAATATCTACGCTCACTATCGCTTTGCAAGTCAAGATATTCTCTGGAATATGCGTTTTGTTGATATCTTGGTGTGGAAGCCCAATGGCGATCGTTATATTGACTACAGCCACTTTCACGATGTCAAGCCTTTACAGTAATAAAGTGAATACCTATGCCATTCTAGGGACGGGGGCGCTGGGTGGCTACTACGGCGCTTGCTTGCAACGCGCGGGTAAAGAAGTCCATTTCTTGCTACATCGCGATTACGATCGCGTTAAAGAGCATGGTTTAGTTATTGAATCCCAGGGCGATGACTTTAGTTTGCAGTGCGTTAATGCCTACAATAGCGCTTCTACAATGCCTAAATGCGATGTGGTAGTAGTGGCTCTAAAAACAACGCAAAATCATTTACTGCCTCAACTTTTACCCCCAGTAGTTAAAGACAATGGCGTGGTGCTAGTTTTGCAAAATGGATTAGGAGTTGAGTCAGAGGTTGCCCGAATTGTGGGCAATTCTAGGGTAATGGGTGGGTTGTGCTTTCTTTGTTCTAATAAGGTGGGCGCGGGACATATTCGTCATTTAGACTACAAAGAAATTAAGTTAGGCGAATATAGCCCAAATTATCAGTCTGGGGGTATTTCTGAGCGAATGCGGAGTATTGGCGCTGACTTTGAAAAGGCGGGGATTCCAATTCAATTAGCCGAAGACTTGTTACTCGCAAGGTGGCAAAAGTTAGTTTGGAATATTCCTTACAACGGGCTTTCGGTAGTTTTGGATGCGACAACGAGCGCGCTAATGGCAGATGTTAGTACATTGGCTTTAGTTAGAGAATTGATGAATGAAGTGGTTGCGGGGGCGAAAAAGTGCGATCGCACTATTCCCGATAGTTTTATTGACCAAATGCTCGAACATACTGCTAAAATGAAGCCCTACCGCACTAGCATGAAAATCGACTACGACGAAAAACGAGCTTTGGAAGTAGAAGCAATTTTTGGCAACCCTTTACGGATGGTGCATAGTGCGGGTACACAGTTACCGAGAATTGCTACACTTTACCAACAACTAAAGTTTCTTGATGCTAAAAATCGTGTCAGGTGACAAATAAAATATTATGGACGCAATACAAGCATTACGTGGTACGCGGGATATATTGCCCACAGAAGTAGAATACTGGCAAAAAATAGAAGAATGCGCCCGAAATATTCTAAATCATGCCAATTATCAAGAAATTCGTACCCCAATTTTTGAACAGACGGAGTTATTTAAACGCTCAATTGGCGAAGCAACGGATGTTGTGGGGAAAGAAATGTATTCTTTCAATAGCCGCAGCGAGAACTATTCAATTACTTTGCGCCCAGAAGGTACAGCCGGAGTAGTACGCGCTTATATTCAAAATAGCCTCCACGCTCAAGGAGGTGTACAGCGCCTCTGGTATACTGGGGCAATGTTTCGCTACGAACGTCCCCAAGCTGGAAGACAAAGACAGTTTCACCAGTTAGGGGTAGAAGTATTGGGTAGTGCCGATCCTAGAGCCGATGTCGAGGTAATTGCGATCGCTACTGACATTTTACAGACTTTGGGTTTAAAAAATCTCCACTTAGATATCAATTCTGTAGGCAATACTGAAGATAGACAGCACTATCGCCAAGCTTTGGTTGACTATTTCACTCCCTACAAAGATGAATTAGACGCTGATTCAAAGGAGCGTTTAACTCGCAATCCTTTACGCATTCTCGATAGTAAAGATAAACGTACTCAAGAAATTGCTCAAGATGCTCCGAGTATTTTGAAGTATCTGGGTACTTACTCTCAGCAACACTTTGAGCAAGTACAGCAGTTGCTAACAAGTTTAAATATTGCTTACAAAGTAAATCCGCGCTTGGTAAGGGGTTTAGATTACTATACTCAAACTGCTTTTGAAATCATATCCGACGACTTAGGAGCGCAAGCAACAGTTTGTGGTGGTGGTCGGTATGATGGATTGGTAAGCCAATTAGGAGGCGCAGAGACTCCGGCGGTAGGCTGGGCGATTGGTTTAGAGCGCTTGATTATATTGCTGCAACAACTGCAACCACTCCCCGCGCCAGTAATAGATTTTTATGTAGTTTCTAAAGGCGATGAGGCGGAAGCTCAAGCTCTTAAATTAGCGCAAAAGCTGCGTCAAGCGGGGTTTAGCGTCGAATTAGATTTAAGTGGGAGCGGGTTTAAAAAGCAATTTGCGCGCGCCAATCGTAGTGGTGCGATCGCGTGTTTAATTATTGGAGAGGAGGAATCTGCAACTTCCAGTGTCAAGCTCAAGTGGATGGCATCAAAAGAACAAACCCCCAATTCTCAAGCCGATTTACTTGCTAATATAGACAATTTACGCCAGCAACTCGACAGCCACAGAATTTAATTAGAATAAATCCTTGCACTGTTTCACCCAAAATTTTTCTAAGCAACTTCAAATCTTAGAAAAATTTAATTTTGCCTCGTTCTTCTAACTGCCAATGTATTTGTTCCAAAATAGCAGATACTTTGGCAGGCTTTGCAAGTATATAACTTGAATGATTTTCCTGATAATCGTCACAATCAAATAATTTTTGAAGTTCTTTATAGGTTAAAAAACTAATTTTTATTTCTTCTTTTGGTACTAACCAATAATTTTCGTCTTTTCCATCAATAATTAAGTAATCATAACTAACTGCTTTTTTTAGAATAACTTGCTGATGGTCGTTCATAAATGCAGCAACTTTAGTAATAGTATACGCAGCCAATACATCTGGATCGCGATTATAAATATTGACAAGTTCCTCATATAACGAGTTCAAAAACTTCAGTACACCGCGCTCCTCAAGTTTCCATTCTCGTTCGTTTGGTAACATTGATACTTTAGCAGGCTTGTCTAAGCGATAATCGTCAAATTCTAATTCATATTCATCGCATTCAAATAATAGTTTGACTGTTTCGTATCTATATTGGTCGATTTTTAAGTTGGCTTTTGGTAGCAACCAGTAGCTCGTATCTGTATCGTGGACTAAACAATAATTACCATTACCTATACTTGCAAGTAAGACTGGCTCGTTTTTATTTATACTTATTAAGTTTTCTGACTTAACCGAAACTTTTACTGCACTACTCAATAACGAACTTGGTTCGCTGTTATAAAGTTCAATTAATTCTTGCTCTTTTAAAATAACAGTGCTAATACTATTAACTTCGTTAACACTACTCTGATTATCTGATAACTTACGCTGTAAATACTTTTTTTTGCCACTACTTTTTTGATTTAGGTGGTAAGTTAAGTCTTCAACTAAATTATGTTGCTTTTGTAGTTGAGCATACAAATCAAGAATTGTATGCCGTTGATTTTCCAATAAATACTCAACCTCCTTAATCTTTCTAACTTTTCGAGAAAGCTTACGAACTCTCAAATATAATGCTATGCATAATATTAGTAATAACCAACTAAACCAGGTCATAGTTATGAACAAGAATGTTTTTATAAAATAAATTTAAGTATGCCTAGTTCTTCAACTATCCACTTTCGATCTTCCGTAGCAAGAGAAATCAGTTTAGCAGGTTTTATTAGCTCAAATCTTGAGTATTCTGGTTGATAGTTATAACACTCAAACAAAGCTTGAATATCTTGAGACCTATATTCACTAACTCTCATATTATTATTGAAAAATAACCAACAGGTTTTGTTTGTATTATCGTACACCACCCAATAATTAGATTTAGTTGCTTTTTCTAAAACTATTTGCTTACTGATACCAGTGCGCTTTCTACTGATACTATTTGTAGTCTCTAATACTTTAATGGCATCTTTCTCTAGTAACTTCGGATTGTGATTATAAATATCTAACAACTTAGCATAAGGTAACGTTTGTAGTAGTTGATCTTTGGCAGTGTCTGAGGAGCTAGAAGGTATAGTTTCAAAATTGTCTTTTTGTTGAGCATCCGTAGGTTTTAAAGGATTAATGAACTTTAATATACCTCGCTTTTCAAGCTTCCATTCGCACTTATTGGCAAGCATCGATACCTGAGCAGGCTTATCTAACTCAAAGCTATTATATTCTGGCTCATAATCCTTGCAGTCGAACAATAACTTTACAGTCTCATACCTATATTGCTCAATTTTTAAATTTGCTTTCGGTATCAACCAGTAGTTAGTATCGAAATTATCAACAATCCAGTAATTACCGTTGCCGATACTTGCTAATATAATTGAATCGCTGTTAGTTGCTGCAATACTTTCTTGCTTAACCGAAACTTTTACAACCTTACTAAGTAAAGAACTCGGAGCTTTATTATAAGCTTCAACTAATTCTTGTTCCTTAAATGACATGATACAAAGATTATTTAGCTCGTAGATTTACTGTTATTATGTTTTTTAGCTGTATAAATAGTAATTTTAAGCTTCTTGGGTAAATTCAAGAATACCTGGTTCTTCAAGTTGCCATGTTTGCTCGTCAGTAGAAAGAGGAATAACTTTAGCAGGTTTTACTAGCTTAAAGCTAGAGTATTCTGGTTGATAGCCCTGACATTCAAACAATGCTTTGGTTGTTTCGTATCTAAACTGATCGATTCTTAGCTTGCTTTTTGGTAGTAGCCAGCAACTTATATCTATGTCATTGTGTATAACCCAATAATTAGAGTTATTAGCTTTTTCTAAAACTATTTTTTGGCTACTATCAGTATGCCTTCTATTAATGCTATCTGTAGGTTCAGAAACTTTAATTGCTCTTTGTTCTAATAATTTTGGATTGCTATTATAGGTGTTTACTAATTCAATATAGGATAAGTCTTCTAGCGATTGAGTAACGTTAGACTGAGATAAATGAGCCGTCTGCTTGAAGGGATCAATATCAGCTTTTAAATTGGGAGATTGGTTGTAGGAATATGTATTCTGAGAATAATTAATTGATTGATTGTTATTTTGCGCTACTTGTAAGCTATTTTCAATTTCACTTACTCGTGCTGCAATACCTTCAATAGTTACTTCTAAATAAACATTGGTATTACTGAAATTTTCATAACTACGAATACTCTTGTCAGGTTGTTGGTTAGGAGATGAAGTAGACTGAGAAATCAATAGGTCAGCATATCTTTTTTCAAGGGATTTAAGCTTAGTATCCAGCGAACTTGTGCTGATACCAATTTCTTTATTTTTGAGAATTGTTAATGCGATCGCACCTCCACTAGCTGCTAGTGCAATTATAGAGAGCAGTAAGGGGAAAAGCATATTATTGTTAGATTCCGCTTTTGGTTGTTCGCTGCTTTGCGTCATCGCTGGGGATGCAGTTATAGTTGGTTTATCTATAGGGATAGAAGTCGGGGATGAAGTTTGAGCGACTGCACTATTAGAGCCAGTTAATACAACTAGCACTAAAAATAAAGCACAATAATACTTAATTAAATTCTGTTTTTCCATTTTTCTGCCCACCGTTTACCTAATACACTTAATAACGCTTTTAATGCCAAAATAAAGGGTGGCTCAATCCGAATATCATCTGTATTTCCCCGGATTTTGAGCAAAGATGCGGTTAATTCTCTACTCGTGTCGCTCCACAACTTTTGATTTTCTAATCTATCTCTATCAACTGAGTATTCCCTTAAAACTTTGTAGCCTTCTAGGGGTTTAATACCTTCAATTTGTAGTATTCGTAAAGCCGCATGAAAAGCATAGAAAAACTTAGGTAACTGCTTTAATTCCTCTGGAATAGAAAAGTCTTCAATTTTGTCTTCTATAGACAAACTATCAAGTTCATTGGCTCTAATAGTCAAACGAGAATCCCAGTCTATAGGTTCACCATTAATGCTACATACTTCGCCAGCAATTAAAACCAAATCGCCTTTGTTTTTTAATCCCGTGAGCTTACTATCACTCAATACTAATCCGCAAGCTACTTCATCTTTGGGTGCAGAACTTAACAGAGTATCTTCATGAGTATCATCAAATTTTGAGGCTAAGCTCATAATTTTACTTAATAGCTCATTTGCTTCGGAGCTACGATTAAATCTTCCTCCTTCTGCTAACCAATGCAAGAAACGAGAGCCATTTCCACCTAAATAAACTGGGGTAATTTTATTTTTGTTATATTTACCTTCAGTATGCAAAACTCGTAGAAGTATCCCTACATAATAATAGAGTCCCGCAGTTCCTATGGCTGTAAGTTGAATAAGTTCTTGAAACTCTTTATCTTCTGCAACTAAATCTCGCTGATGATTGAGCCAATAATCACCTTTTTGTCGTAACAAAACATCTAATTTCGCCGAGAATTTCGCACCTCTTAAGTTTTGCCATTGAGATATATCAACTTCAAAGTGTCGTTTGAGAAATTTAGGATTTAACTCCAAAAACTGAGCAAACAAATCCCTTCCTGCTAATTGAACTGAGCATTGATGAACGAGATTATTTTCTTCCCAAATAGAGATATCCGAACTTCCACCCCCCATATCTATACAGGTACTATTGACTAAGTTTACCCCTTCTTTATCAGCAAAATATTGAGCAACTGCTAAGCTTTCAGTCCGATAGAAGCTATTATTGCCAGCCTCTGGACAGCTTTGCTCAACTCCCGTTTTAGCTTGGATATCTTTGGTTATATCTTGCCAACTTTTGACGTACCTATTTTTATCATTTTTAGAAAAAGCTGAAGGAAAAGATAAAGACCACTGGATTTTTTTAACGTCATTTTTAGCGGCTACGGCGGTAATTTGTAACACTAAGTTTTTTATAAATAATCGGTTGAAGTTTAGGTTTTCTGTTGACCATTTTAAATAGGTTTTAATTCCTTCTTCGTCAGGTTTAAATGTAGAGCTATCTTTGGGAATATAAATCCTGCCATCTAAAACTTGTCTAGTTTGCTCCTCACTTTTTCTGGAGCTTTTTTTAGTAGTCAAAACGCTAGACAGGGGGAATGGCGGCTCGGTGGGAATGAAATAATTAATCATAACGCGATCGCGCGCATCGGCATCGCTCTCTGTTACCATGAGGTGCAGCGACTCTAAAGTCAATCGTGTAACTACATCGTCGCGATTGATGTATACGTTGGTAAAAGACGTACCAAAATCGACCCCAACTGTCCAATCACTAGCGTGAGTTTTGCCTACGGTGTGGGGAGTTTTTAGCAGCATTAAGCCTAGTTGATTTCGTAAGCTATTATGACAGCTAATATAAGTAGGAAATTCTGTTAATCGAGCAATTTGATAAATTCCTCTACCATCATTGAAGGGGTGAGGCTCCACCGCATCTGGTAGTTGGACTTGAAAGGTATCATCTGCATATTCTCCATCATAATAAAAGGCGTAATATTCGTGCCAGTTATCAGCTTTGAAATTGGGCCATAATTCTACTACCGGAACTTCCGATAATACATTTTCTTCACTAATTGGATACTCGCGAACTAAACGATAATTCTGTGTAGATTGTCCCCCATCTAATCCATAAAGTGGTAAATCTACAACTACCCGCACTCCAGTATTACCATTAATAGGCTCAATACTAATTTTTCTAACTAAATCTTCTGGCGTAAAGTACTCTAATAAAATTGGATTAATAGGAATTAATGGGGTAATGCGCTGTCCATTGTAACTTAGCATTTGACACCCAGCCGGAAGCAAGCAGCCGGGGAAAGCATTTTCTTGAGCAACCAAATAAAAATCTGGCATTAATAAGTTTTGAGCTTCTACCCAGCGCACATTCCAAATTAGTTGTTTTTTACGTAAAGCCTCTAAGTTTAAGCTAGTTAAATTGGTTGTATCGTGTATCCAAATATTTTGAGGCGGCTGATTCCACTTTTTATCAATATCTGGGTCAATAATTAATAATTCTCGAACATTCTGTCTTTGCAGGCTCGGAATCAAACGTACGCTTGAAGGTTTAGGTTGAGCTTTAAGTGGTGTATTCAAAGCTTTTAGTACGCCTCTATTAAGCTCATCGCCAAAAAACTGTGGATTAACACTCAAAGCAAAATTTAACGTTTCTTCTGGTACTTCTATCAAGCTAGAATTAGAATGCAAGCTATTTTGAAATTCTATTATCAACCCAGCAATAGTATTTAAAGGATTGCGATTACCACTATGCTTATATAACTCGCGCCTTAATTTCTCTAGCCATAAACTTAGTTGATTCTTCTCATCAGCATTTAGAAACTCAACGGGAGAACCTAAGCGCCCATTATTCCACCAAGGTAAACCCCTCCATTCGCCTTCTTCAGAAGGACAAACTAAAGTGCTTGGCGAGGTCATCCCTACAGCTTTTCCTTGCCATAGAAATACATAAATATCTTGCCAAGGATGCTTCCCATTGAGGCTATATAAAGAGTTGATTGGTGAAGGTAGAAGTTCCACTAAGGAACGAGCAAAATCGTCAAACTGATTTAAGTTACCTAACTCCAATAACTTAGTTTTAATATCGTACCCGCGCACTTCTGCTAGGGCTATAGCCGCTAACATTCCTTGCCATTGTTCGATCATTTGGCGGCGGATGGGATACTCATTAATGTGTAATGCCATTTCCATGGAAAGGGGACGCGCCCACATATTGGGAATAGAACTTACACTTTTAATATCTTGCCCGCCTGCGCTAAACTCTAAGCTTTTAGCAACATTTTGAAACTCTATAGATTGTCTAATATCCCACTGTCCAGCCGAACTAGATTTAAGATCGGTATCTGGTTTCAATTTTGGCAGTAAAAAGGTAGAATTTTCTTCAACTCGATCGCTATTCATTAGTATTTTTATTTAAGGTTTGCACTGCAAATAAAGGGCTTTAGCTAGTCCAACGGTTCCCGCCTGTCCCAAATTTCTCGTATCCAATCTTTCCTTTAATAATTGAATAGTATCTTGCGATCGCTTATCCTTATCTCTACTATCATCAAATACAAGCCCAGCAAAGTTCTCAGTGCCTAGCTTGCTTTCACTTCCCGTGAACATTTCTGGTCTAAATAGCTCAATATTATCTCCCGAAAAATGCAACTTATTCAACCAACGCAGGTAACTATTACACCATTTTTTAATAGTTTCAATAGCTTCTTGCTCGGCTGCATCATTAAATTCTGGCAAGCTCTGCATTTCTCTACTTCCAATCATGCCAAATAACCCTTGTACGGGGCGAAAGAAACTAGAAAACCAAGGTGCTTGTTTCTGAAAACCCTTGACACCTACTTTGCTGGCGTAGGCAAGTTCTGGCACAAGATTCGCCATCCAAGCAAAGGCGAATCGAGTTGTATTTACTAGCTTTTGCTTTACCTCCTCGGTATCTGGTAAATCTTTCCAAGTAACTCGTCCTGGAGAATTACGCCCCATTAATATTACTTTTCCTGGTTCGCCACTTGCGGAATTAAGTAAAAAGTGTTTGGCGGCTAAAGCTGCATACAATTCAATAAAATGCGGTTCGTTGCATTGGCTATTTTTACCAACACTAAATCGAACGTTTGTAGGGTTTTGATTTCCTAGCATATAAACAGCATCAAAGGTACTTTGAGCTTCGTTTACGTAGTAACGTAAGGCAGATTCGGTATTAAGTAAAAATTGATCGGCGCGGGCATATATTCCATTACTATCTTGCTCGTTTGGCACTAAAAAAGCAAAGTATGGTAGCATCAATAGCCCGCCAATTTTTAAGCGATTGCGTCCTTCTAATCTACTCAATTTATTTACTAATAACCGTCCAATTGTCGGAAAGCCTGAAGCTCCAGTACCTCCAAAAATTGAACCGCATAAAAATATATTTACTGCCTTCCCCGTACCTAGATCCGCACGAATTAATTTAATCAATGTTGCCCAAGGTTCTTGCTCTGACTCATCAAAATTTACTTGACTAATAATTGCCGAACCAATTGCTGGTCTGCCTCTAAACCCTACATCAAGGGGTGCTTCTCGTTCGTCTTTAGTATATAAAACATCAAATAAATGTCCCAGTGCTGGGTGGTTATTTTTATAACTGTTGTAGTTTAAAAAGCTGCCTAGAGTTTTATTTGTACTATTACTAAATGGCGACCAAAAGCTCAATAATTCTATTGGTGTTTTCATCCAGGGAACTTGAGCATTATTTTTAACTAATTCGTAACATTCTTGATAAATTTTGATAGTTTCGCTAGTGCGAGATAAGTTGCCGTTAGACTCATCAGCGTCTACAAACAGAACTTTAATCGGTTCTTGTGTATACAACCCAGCAGCAGCGCACTGAGTTACCGCTTCGACGCATCTTGCGCCCGTTCCGCCAATTGCAATAATATAAAGTGTCATTATCTTAAACCAAATAAGTTACGCAGAAAAAAGGCTCCAGGGACAACGAACATCAACGAGCGTGGAGAACTTATTGCAGTAGAAAACCAATATATAAGTAAAATATCAAAAACAAAAAATCCGGTTAGGGATAGTAAGGCATCGTTGCTATCATTAAAAAAGTAAATTGCCGCGCAAATACTAAGCACTGGCAAAAGTAGAAATATCCACCAAACTATTGTCATTGATGAAGTTTCTTTAGCACTTTGAACTTTAGCTTTGGCAGCTATTACGTACCACAAAATAACAGCAATGATTGAAACTGAAAATACTGTAACTGCACCAATAATATAATTATCACCAACCCAAGCTTCTGGCTCTACATCATTTAAAGGAATAATGCCATTTTGATAAAGCCAAGGTTGTAGTAAAAACATGATTGCTGCACTAATTAAACTGACAACAACAATTCTAATAACTTCCCATATCCACGTTTCCATTTTTCCTCCCAAACTACAGGTGGAGCCAAAATATCTGTTAAAATTTAGTATTTTATGCTACGGTAACGATTGTCTAAATACCTGTTAAAAATCTTAAATTTAAAGTATATTTTTAGCATCTTACGGTACAAATTAGCATGATTAAACTCAGATGGCTAGTTGCGATCGCAGCTTGCTTGTTGATGACTTCCTGTAAACCTAAAACTGTCATTCCTACTTGCGTACCTTTAAGTGACAACTCAGCTATTGACCAGAAGTCAGAGTCTGTAACTACCATCATTCAAATTGATGGTACGCCGTCAATGCAGGGATTTACAAAAAACTTTACAAATAGTCGTTACGCGCAAACATTAGATTTGCTAGATAGAGCTTCCACAACCACTTGGAAAACTTCGCAAGTTCAATATTTTCGCTTCGGTACAGCCAAGCAACAAATCAATCGACAAGCTTATTTGCAAGCAAAATTACCAGGATTTTATACTGGAGACAATCCAATTTTTAGAGTTAGTCAAATTGAAAGTGCGATCACACCTGCTGGTAAAGATAAAGTTTCTATTATAGTCACGGATTTGTATCAAAAAGATTCTGATACTAATTTAGTTTTGAAAAAGCTGAAGGAAGATTATTTACAAAAAGGTTACGCTGTCGGAATTTTGGCGATTAGAAGCGAATTTGATGGCATAGTTTACGATGTTGGTATCCAAAATACACAGTTTGCTTATAACACTCAAGGTAAAAAAATAGAACAATTTAGACCCTTTTACGTGCTTGTACTAGGTAGCTACGGTAATATTTATAACTACTTTAACGAAATTAAAAAGACTAGCAATAGTTTAATTAATGATGAGCAATTTGCAATTTTTTATCCGCAACTTGTCAGTCAAGCATCCGCTTTTCAACCAGAAAACTTACCAGCCTTGCCGAAGGGAATCCGGCGATTAAAAACTATTAATGATGGCAAAGTAATGGTGAAAGTAGACGAGCAACCGATTGAAATTATTAATATCAACAAAAATACTGATGATAATCATCGTATAAATTATCAAGTACCTTATAATCCCTTACCTTATACGCTACCAATTGAACCTGCGGCGGTTACTATTCGTTCGGTGGCGCAGTCTTTCAACACAATAAAAAAAGACTTTCAACCAGTAAAGGGATTAAAAGCAATCCAACTAAATGGCTGGAAGACAGATAAAAATAACATTAGTTTTGTAACTAATATTAATTCTAAAGATATTGACCCAGGAGTTTACTTATTTACAGTAGACGTTATTCCCCAAGACTTAAAAACCTGGGGATGGTGGCAAAAGTGGAACTCCAACGAATCAAGTTTTGACGGTGCAAAGACTAATAATTTACTACCGTTTTTCCAAGGCTTAAAATCTATAACCACAGAATTGATAACAGTAAATAAAGCTAGTATTGGTCGCTTTTGCTATGCTATCAAGAAAAACTAACTGCGATCGCATTATCTGAAAATTACGTCTACTTTTAGATAGATTCCGGCGAAAAGCCAAGGAAGATTATTGGCAGTTTTGTTAAAAATCTTGATAAATTGGCTAATTGATGACAATTTGCAGTAAAGTCAATTGCAATAATTGTTTTATCGACCTAGGAGATTTAACTGATGTTATTTTCAGCTTCTTTCTTGCCATCGCTTTTAGTTCCCTTAACTTGCTTAGTCTTTCCAGCTATAGGCTTAATATTTATGTTCTTGTACATTGAACGAGAAGATACTGTAAACGACTAAGTAGCCTCCAAAGATTAAAAAACCGCCTTTTTCAATATTGGCGGTTTTTTAATATAAATTGCTTGTAGCAATTTTTTGTTTTTTATGGCTAGGTTAGTTAACTTCTAACTCATCTATTACAAAGATGAACCCATGTGAGTGTAAGAACCATAAAAGAAAGTTCCGACAACAACAATTACACCTAGTCCAGCAATAGTGGCTACAACCCACAAAGGAATTCTACCGCTTGCATTCACAATTTTTATCCTCCCTTAATAACTAAACCGTAGCCTATTTTATTAGTTAAAGAAATAACTAGAAAACAGGATACCAAGCACGAAAACAAGTAATAAGCCTAAAAACAGCGAAGTGCGGTTTAGTTCAACAGGCTGCCTATTAGGATTCGGTAATCTTTCTGGCATCAGTTTCTCCTATCGTTGAATAAATTGCATAGCCGCGATCGCACCCAAGAAAAATACTGATGGTACAGCAAGAGTGTGAACGGCTATCCAGCGAACTGTAAAAATTGGGTATTGAATTGGTTGATTAGTTTCATTCATGTTAAATTACTTACCGATAAATTTGTCGATTTGTTGTTTGGCCCCGTAGCGATCGCGCACGATGGGCAATTCTTGCCGTCCTTGCGTGTAATATTCGTTTGGTCTAGGCGTACCAAAAGCATCGTAAGCTAGACCTGTTTGGATGAACAACCAGCCAGCAATAAACAATGCTGGAATAGTGATGCTGTGAATCACCCAGTAACGAACGCTAGTAATGATGTCCCCAAATGGACGCTCTCCGGTAACTCCTGACATTCAAGTTTCTCCTTTTCAACAAATATCGATGGTGCGATGAATCACTGAGTATTACTTACCTAAATAATAAAGTAATACCTCTCCATTAAAAGCTAATTTTTTCCAGCCTGATACAACTATTATCCTACGAAACTCACATCAAAACTTATGAGTCGCTGTATCTTTTTTTTATAGGAATATATACCTACAAAATTCAATTTTAAGCTGCTGCTTCAACGGGTGCTTGATATTTTAGTAACACGCCACGCTGACCAATAATAAATCCTTGATCGGGTTTGACAAAAACTATTTTGTACAAATTAGATGGCACATTTTCAATTTCGCGGTCTTTGAGCCAAGTTTTGCCACCATCAAAACTACAGAGCAAATTGCCGCTACCACCAGCCAACCAGATTTCTTCTGGTGTCCGATAAGCTAGGTCAATTAATCCCCAGCTAGTAGAAAACTCTGGATATTGAGCTTCATCCCACTCATCTAGCGTATTTGGCTGACTAAATTGAACTTGACCACCACGCGCTAACATCCACAACCGTCCATCTTTGCCAAAACCCATGTTTTGAACACGCCTTGAGCTATTGCGATTGTGTCCTTGCCAAGCTTCTTGACCAGGTTCCCAAGTAGAATAAAAGTTACCTTTTGCTGAAACTGCTAAGTATTTACCATCATCTGAGCGAGCGATATTCCGCAACACGCCTACGGCTTCTTGAACCATTGCTTTCCAATTTTTGCCGCCATCGGTCGTCCGATAGATAGCGCCAACATCGGTGGTCATCTCTGCGGAATTAGCACCCAAAGCAATAATAGTATCTGGCTTACCTGGCAATTTTTCACTTAAAGGAATTCGCGACCAAGATTTACCTTTATCGGTAGTATGGAGCAGTATAGAAGGTTCTCCAACGATCCAGCCTTCGTCGCCATCAAAACTTACAGAAGTAAATAGATTATTTTTTTCGTCTAAGTTTAGGCTAACTTGCTGCCAAGATTCGCCGCCGTCGTGGGTTTCTAAAATTGTTGACTTGCTACCGACAAGCCAGCCGTGCAGGGTGTCGTCTGTAAAAGTGATATCTTGAAAATTAGCTTCTGATGGTACAGTCAGTACTTGCCAGGGGTTGTGATCGAGGGTCGCTACACTACTACAACCGATACATAGTACGACAACTGCCAAAAGTACGACAACTCGTTGCCAAAGTTTGAAAAATGAAAGCATTAGTATTTGTCAGGTTTATTGAAAAAAATTAATTGCAGTATGCGATCGCAATTATTAAGTAAAATCGTAACTTTACTTAATAATTGGGTAGTTATTGTAACCCGTATAAACTGAGAAAAAATAATACGCCCAAAGCCAAACCGCCAAAAATCAGTAAATTCTTTTGCGCTGGCGTTAGTTTATTTACACCCAATCCAAAGCTAAGATTTTCTTGGAAACCCGACGCTGTGCCTGATGGACCAATATTCTCAAACTGAGAAGTTCTCACACCACACACCGGACATCGCCAAGAGCTAGGCAATTGCGTAAAAGGCGTTCCGGGATCGATAGGGTGTTTGCTGTCTCCCTTATCCGGTTCGTAAACGTAGCCACAGGCACGGCATTCATAGCGGTCTAGCACTTTAGTTTCAACAGCAGGGTCGCTCATGGCTTAGATGGTAAATTGTAGACCAGTTGCTTAAATATCTGTTAAAAATTATGACATAGGGCGCAGCTTTTCAAATAAATCAATTAACGATTCTTCCGCTTTGCCTAGAAAGTTGTTCAGTTGGTAGGCGATCGCTCCTTGTAAACATTATTTTTTTCTATAGTCACCAAAAGCTAACCAAATAAAGCCAACTACTTGTTTTTCCGGCAGTGGTGACAACTAGCTCGATATACTGGTACAAGTAAGTAACAAAAATATTTACAAAATAGAGCGGTAATTATAAGTGTTTGTCCTCAGTGGTTATGAATATTTACTAGGCTTCATCTTAGTCTGTAGCCTGGTTCCCGCCCTAGCACTCTCCGCGTCTAAACTGCTCCGCCCTAGTGGTCGCAGCCCCGAACGACGCACTACTTACGAGTCGGGTATGGAACCCTTTGGCGGCGCTTGGATTCAGTTCAACATCCGCTACTATATGTTCGCGCTGGTTTTCGTCATTTTTGATGTAGAAACCGTATTTCTTTATCCTTGGGCTGTAGCTTTTAACCGCCTGGGACTTTTGGCATTTGTGGAAGCTTTGATTTTTATTGCAATTCTTGTGATTGCCCTTGTTTATGCTTGGCGTAAAGGAGCTTTAGAATGGTCTTGAATACTAATAAGACACCCAATACTAACGAGCAGCAAGAGCGAATTATTAACCCGATCGATCGCTCTACCGTTACTCAAGATCTCTCAGAAAATGTCATTCTCACTACCGTAGATGACCTCTACAATTGGTCGAAACTTTCGAGTTTATGGCCCTTACTATTTGGTACTGCCTGTTGTTTTATTGAATTTGCAGCGCTCATCGGTTCGCGGTTTGATTTTGACCGTTTTGGTCTAATTCCGCGTTCTAGCCCCCGGCAAGCCGATCTAATCATCACTGCGGGAACAATCACAATGAAGATGGCTCCCCAGTTGGTACGGCTTTACGAGCAAATGCCCGATCCCAAGTATGTAATCGCCATGGGTGCTTGCACAATTACCGGGGGAATGTTTAGCGTCGATTCGCCTACCGCCGTCAGAGGTGTAGATAAGCTAATTCCTGTAGATGTTTATTTGCCTGGTTGTCCGCCCCGCCCCGAAGCAATTATTGATGCAATTATTAAATTGCGGAAAAAAATTAGCAACAATTCCATTCAAGAGCGCGGTCAAATTCAGCAAATTCATCGCTACTACAGCACTACCCACAATATGAAGGTAGTTGATTCAGTATTGACAGGAAAGTATTTGCAGTCAGCAACTCGCACCACCGCACCAAAAGAATTGAGGGAAGGAATGGGAATGCCTGTAGCCCCAGCTTTACAGCAAACAGAGAAGGAGCAGGCATAAAATGGCTGAGGAATCAACACCAGAACAAACCCAAGAAACACCTACGGCGGAAGCATCTCAGTTAGTAGAAGCTGGTAAAACATCTCAGTGGTTAACAAAAAATGGTTTTGCCCATGAGGCGATAGAACGCGATCGCAGTGGGACAGAAATTATCAAAGTTGACCGTGAGTATTTACTACCAGTTGCTACGGCGCTTTATGCTTACGGCTATAATTACTTGCAATTTCAGTGCGGCTACGATTTAGGCGCTGGACAAGATTTGGTTAGCGTCTATCACTTAATTAAAGTCAGCGATAACGCCGATCGCCCGGAAGAAGTGCGCGTTAAGGTTTTTTTACCGCGAACAGATCCTAGAGTGCCTTCGGTATACTGGATTTGGAAAACTGCCGACTTCCAAGAGCGAGAAACCTTTGATATGTTGGGGATTGTCTACGAAGGACACCCGAACTTGAAGCGGATTTTGATGCCGGAAGATTGGGTTGGTTGGCCGTTGCGGAAAGATTACATTTCCCCGGACTTTTACGAGTTGCAAGACGCTTTTTAGCTTCCTAACGATTTGAAATAAACGCGAAGCCCTGCGTGCGCGCTTGCGCTATCGCATCTTGGAGTTTCTACACCTTCTGTAAGCAAATAACCGCTAGTCTCGTACAGTTTTACGGCTTCGGCTAAAACACTAGCGGTTTCTATCCAGATTTGTTCAAAACCACGTCTGGCGATCGCTTTTTCTAATTTTTGCAACAAATATCTTCCCAATCCCTTCCCTCTAGCTATTGGTAACAGGTACATTTTGCGAATTTCTACGGCATTGTTACCGCGACTTGTAGGGTAATATGCCCCCGTCCCGACGATGATATTTTGCCGTTCAATTACCCAAAATTCGCCCCCAGTGGCTAAATAACATTCTTCTACCTCAATTACATCTCGATCTGCATCTTTTGGCTCCCAAGGTAAACCGTAATCGGCAAATACCGAACGAATTACCTCAGATGCGGAAGTGCGAACCCCTGTGTGCGCGCTTCCGCTATCGCGCGTTTGCCAATTGCGAATTACAAAGTCTTGGTATTGAGATCGAACCATCTTAACTATGAATCCTTGGTTCAAAGTGAAGCGTTGCAAGGGTTTTGCTCTCAAAAATGGCTAATTCTTCTCGTCTTTGGCTGACAATTTTACTATCAAAATAGGTATCCGCTAAAAGCCAGTAAATACCGTAATGCCGGGCTTCCGATGCCATTAAACCGCGATAAAATTGAGAGAGTTCGGGATGGGGACAATGTTCGGCTAATAAGCCCAGTCGCTCGTGACTGCGGGCTTCAATTAAACCTGAAACTAGCAACGAATCTAATAAGCGATTCGGTTCTTGATGGCGGATTTGGGTTTTTAACTTCGCACCGTAAGGCGGCGACGAGAGATACCCTAAAGGAATGCCCCGTTTTTCTAGCCATTGGTTGACTTGCTCAAAGTGTTCTAACTCCTCACGGGCGATCGCTGTAAGTTTGCGGACTAAGAGGGTATTTGAGGGATAGCGGAACATCAAGTTTAAGGCAACACCCGCCGCTTTGCGTTCGCAGTGCGAATGATCGATCAAAATAATGTCCAAGTTTGCGATCGCTTGTTCTACCCATTCCCAGCGCGTCGGCTGCTTAAGGGCGTTAATTGTCGCTGTTGCTTGAGATACATTTACTGTCATAAATATTAAAAATTGTATATCAAATTATTAAGACGGAATTACAATTAAGGGTAGTAGGCTTGATTTATTTATTTCCAGAATTTAAGTTAAACAAGTTGTAGTAATAATATTCAGTAATTTTTAAAACTAAGGATCGAATTGTAATGCAGGAAACGAGTCATCGCCGTATCGTCATTGGGGATGTACACGGTCACTATAACGGGTTAATGGGGTTATTGGAAGCGATCGCCCCTGGTAAAGAAGATGAAATCTATTTTATCGGCGACTTAATCGACAGAGGACCGCAAAGCTCGAAAGTAGTAGAGTTTGTCAAACAAAACGCTAATGGTTGTATATTGGGCAATCACGAGCAGATGCTACTTGACGTTGTAAGCGGCGGTGCAATGTCTGCCCAAGTACAACAGTCATGGCTTTATAGTGGCGGCTATGCAACTATTACCAGCTACCCAGATTCGACCATTCCCGAAGAACATTTGGAATGGATGAAAAACTTGCCTATTTACTTAGATTTAGGCGATGTTTTATTAGTTCATGCTGGGGTTGACCCCAAAATGCCCTTAGAAGCCCAATCTTCCGATCAGCTTTGCTGGATACGAGATGAATTTCACAGCATGGAAACACCTTACTTTAGCGATAAGTTAATTGTGATTGGTCATACGATTACTTTTACTCTCCCTGGGGTTGTGCCAGGGAAACTTGCTCAAGGACAAGGTTGGGTTGATATCGATACTGGCGCTTATCACCCTAAAAGCGGTTGGTTGACGGGATTTGATATTACAAACAATCAAGTATACCAATTCAACGTTCATCAGCAGCGCAGCCGGATTTTGACGTTGAAAGAAGCAGTCACAAGTATTGAACCATCAAAAATTAAACGCCGTTAAGGCGAACTTTTAATTTAAGGGAAGCAAATATTTATATTGTGATCGCTAATTAGTCAGACTGTAAGCTAGTTTACTTATGCGTGAGAGAAGATAATGCTTGACGATAATATCTCCGCAGAAACTAAAAGAAAGCTTTACGAGCGTCTAGTTGGCTTAGGAATGTTGAATGAGTGCTGGTTAGACATTCCTACAAGCTCGATTTTGCCTAACTTGCGATTGATAAATTCTTGGGTGTCTACTCGCTTAGTCATACCATCAACTTTTTCTGCTAAGACTTTAATTTCCCCTGTTAAAGAATTCTCCACTCTCGTTAAATCTGTTCTCAATCTGCCAAAATCCTCAGATACTTTTATTTTAAAGTAGCTAAGGTCTTCAGCCACCTTAACAATCTTGCCATCTAGCTTGTCTATCTTGGTTTCTAGCTTATCGAACCTGCCATCTAGCCTAGTTAGTATTTCTTTCAAATCGTAGTCAATTGTATTAGTCATTTAATTTACTGTTTTGAGTACGAATAGATAGTAATTTCATATTACGCAGGATGAAAGTAATTGTAGATTTCTTGGGCTAAATGCGAGCCAATCCCTGGCGCGTCAGCTAATTGCTGCGGTGTAGCTTGACGAATATAATCAACAGATCGAAAATGCGCGAGTAATTGCTTTTGTCTGTGGTATCCCAAACCAGGAATATCATCTAAACGCGATCGCTTTAATTTATCGCTTCTCTGCTGCCTGTGGAACGTGACAGCAAACCTATGGGCTTCATCCCGCAATCGTCGCAATAACTGCACTCCTGGCTGCTCTGCTTGGGTTTCCACAGGCTTAGATTCCCCTGGTAAAAATATCTCCTCTCGCTGCTTTGCCAGACTAACTACGTGCAAATCTTCTAGCAAATTTAGCTCTTGCAACACTGCTACTACCGATGACAATTGCCCCTTACCGCCATCAATCATCACTAAATCGGGCCAATCGGGATTCCCGACTCGCGCTAGTTGTGGATCTTCAGCATATTTGCGGAAACGTCGCCCAATAACCTCCGCCAGACTTGCAAAGTCGTCGGAATGTCCAGCAGTAACGGTAGGATTTTTAATTTTGTAATGACGATAGTATTGCTTGGCAGGCAATCCGTCTATAAATACTACCTGGGACGCAACAGCATTTGCGCCTTGAATATGGGAAATATCGTAACCTTCAATGCGGCGTGGTAATTCAGGTAAGTCTACAATTGCTGCCAAGTCTTCCATTGCTTGGGAATTAGCATCGCTTAATTTCTGCGTCCGCGCTAATTCGTATTCTGCATTGCGTTCGACCATTTCAATCAATTCTGCCTTCGTCGAACGCTGGGGAGTGAGTATTGCCACTTTTCGCCCTTTGACTTCGCTCAATACTTCAGCCAGTAGCTCAGTTTGTGGCAACTCGTGCTGGACTAATATCTCTGTCGGAATCTCTACAGAATCCGCCGTCTGATAATGTTCCTCCAATACTCTTTGCAAAATAGCTCCCGCATCTGCATGGTTATCAGCGACAAAACCTAGTCGTCCTACCAATTTTCCCGCCCGAATTTGAAATAATTGAATGCAGGCGTGCTGGTCGTTTGCAGCTAAAGCGATCGCATCTCTCGACACGGTATCATCGGGCAAGGAGACTTTTTGATTGGCATTGAGCGACTTTAACCCGGCAATTTGGTCGCGGATGCGGGCGGCAGATTCAAAGTTCATTTCCTCGGCGGATTTTTGCATCTGCTCGATTAATATATCAATCAATTCTTGGCTTCGCCCTTGAAATACCATTGCTACTTTCTGCACGGTTTTTCGGTATTCTTCAGGGGTAATTAATTTTTGACATACCCCAGGACAACGCCCCAAATCGTAGTTGAGACAAGGGCGATCTTTAAATAATGGCTGCGGACGTTGCTTGAGGGCGAAAATACGCTTAGCTATGCGTAGTATGCTCCGCAATAGCCCCGCATCGGTATAAGGACCGTAAAACTTATCTTTTTCTTTACCTACACGGCGGTTGCGAGTAATAAAAATGCGTGGGTATTCTTCTGACCAAGTAATGCAGACATAGGGATATTTTTTATCGTCCTTAAGTAAGACATTAAAGTACGGCTGGTGCTGCTTAATTAAATTTGCTTCTAGAGCTAAAGCCTCAGCTTCGGTATCGGTGACAATAAATTCAATTTCTGTTACTTGCCTAACCATCATCGCAATGCGATCGCTCAATTTTTGCGCTTGCCTAAAATACGAACTGACGCGCGATCGCAAGGAACGCGACTTGCCTATATATATAATGCGATCACTGAAGTCGCGCATTATATATATTCCAGGTTCTCTAGGAATTTCCTTAAGACGAGCGGCTAGGCGTTCTCGATCTTTTACAAGGGGTAAGCTGACTGTTTCCTTGATTGCTTTTTTTGCTGGTGTTGTCTCTGTGGGGAACTGTTCTGGTACTTCCAAAGTCTGTATTTTTGTCATCGCGTTACGCCCATTACCATTAATAGCAGCATTTGCTTTTTGCTCTAGCCTGAGTGCGAAAAGTCTATCCAACGCTAAAAGACGGTTTTTCGCTTCTTTGCCGCCCTTAAATTACTACTGCTTCTTATTCTTAATTCTACTTTGGCTCCCAGGCATCAGACAGCTTTGGAGTTGCAAGTATCGCATTTGTTTCCTTTTCAGTTTAGGTTTGAGTGCAAACACTTAAACTTTTTATTTGAAGGTGCTAAAATATACACTTGCACTTTTATGAAGATGCTGTCAATTTTTTGATTTTTAAGATGAAATTATGGCAATTAAGCTTAATTGTTCTGTTTTTTCAGACTAGATTAGTTAAAGAGTTAAAAATAAAAGTTTCTGCTCTTTCAGAGACTTAACAAAATATTATTGGTTACGAATATGAATTTAGATGAATTTGAAAATCAGTATCGCCGCGCCCTTGATACCAACCTTAATCGACTGCAAACAGCAGTTTTATTAATTGCTCAGTTAGAAACTATTGTTACTGATGTTGGTCAAGATTTGCAAAACCTGACATTAACTTTTGAAGAGTATATAAACGAGCAAAGAGCAAAATAAATTTTACTCAAACTTTATTAAACAACCCGAATGGCTATTTCTCGATCGATAGCTTGTCTCAAATCGATCAGGTTAACTGGTTTAATAAAATACTGACACGCCCCTAAATTAAAAGCACGTTGACGGTCGGATCTAAAAGCAAAAGCAGAAACAATAATTACAGGAATATTCTGCCACAGCAAATTTTGCTGGAGTTGCTCTAATAAAGTATATCCGTCTATGTCTGGCAACTTCAAATCCAGTAAAATCAAGTGAGGCTGAAAGGTCGCTATTTCATCAAAAAAATTAGCACCACAAGCCAAACTAACTACTTGATAACCGTAAAAACTTAAATAGTCATTTAACATTAATCGATTTAGATGATTGTCCTCAACGATTAGCAAACGTTTTGGAGCAGTATTTGGGGGTGAATCTACACCAGATTCTACGTTTATACTTCTTCTACTATTCACGAGTTTGTTAGTTATGGAACTCGATTAAAAAAGGCATCGAGAGTTTTATCTGTAAACTCATTGAGCGCTAGATTGTAATTTTAAAGTTGAATTTTATTTAACAACCATAACATAATTTTGTAAATGTTATTTGTAACGCCTACGACTAAATTAAGACATCAAACTTCAAACACATCTTTTTAATGGAAGTGGTTGAATCAACAAATAAGTTGCCGATATTTAGAGGAAGCTGAGGCTGGGCAGCTCCACAAAAAAGTTAAATTCTTGAATGAATTGTTCCGCTTTACGCCTCTAAATTTCTACTGATTAATCTTTGAAAAAATCAAATTCTAAAGATGAAAAGATTTCCTAGGATTAAGAACTTCAGCTATTTTGCTGGCGGCGACTTTTAGAATAGCTGGCTCGTGAACTAAAGCAAACCTTACGTAGCCTTCGCCAAATTTCCCAAAGCCCGCGCCTGGAGAAGCCGCAACTCCGGTAGTTTCTACTAGATGGGTGCAAAAATCGATAGAATTATCAGCCCAAGGAGCGGGTAGCTTTGCCCAAATGTACATAGTGGCGGCGGGAGTAGGAACTTGCCAGCCAATTTGTTGCAAAGCAGCAATGAAAGTATCTCGACGCTGACGGAAGGTGTCATTAGTAGCTTTAACCCCTGCTTGAGAGCCTGATAAAGCAGCGATCGCACCATTCAATATACCTTGATACTGATTGAAGTCAACGGCAGCCTTTACTTGCCGGAGAACTCTAATCAGTTGGGAATTCCCAATGGCATAGCCAACTCTAAAACCGCCCATATTGTAAGACTTGGACAGAGTAAAAAACTCAATGGAGACACTTTTATCAGGATCTGCTTGCAAAATGGAGGGTGCTACTTGCTCGTCAAACACTAAGTCAACGTAAGGAAAATCATGGACTAAAACTAAATTATGCTGCTGACAAAAAGCTACAGCTTTTTGAAAAAAAGCTAAGGGCGCGATCGCACTGGTGGGATTATGAGGATAGCTAAGTACCATCATTTTCGATTGAGCGAGAACTGTGGCAGGAATGTCCTCAAATACTGGTAAAAAAGCATTTTCAGCGCGTAAGGGCATAGGATAGATTTGCCCGCTAGCTAGATAAACGCCACCCGCGTGAGAAGGGTAGCCAGGATCGAGTAGTAAAGCAAAATCTCCAGGGTTGAGGATAGCTAGCGGTAAATGGGCTGTACCTTCTTGGGAGCCAATTAGAGGCAACACCTCAGTTTCTGGATCGACAGCAATGCCAAACTTTTGCTCGTACCAACTAGCTGCCGCTTGACGGAATTTTTGCGTCCCATTAAATAGCAAGTAACCGTGAGTGCTGGGATCTTGCAACGATTGAGCAATGGCGGCGATCGCGTGCGGCGCTGTTGCTAAGTCAGAAGAACCCAAGGAGAGATCGATTACCTCTTTTCCCGCCGCCCTAGCTTTTGCCTTCGCCCTGTCCATATCAGCGAACACATTAGCTTGCAGGAAATCTATTCGTTTAGCAAATTCCATTTCTTAAAACAATGTTATCAATTGAACAAATTATTAATTAAGGGCGAGGACGCTTTGAGAAAACTCGATTATCAAGGTTGTTGAATGTAAGGATCGAGAAAACTAATTAATTTTGGTTTAGCGATCGCGCCTTCAGAGGAGGCGATTAGCTGAGATCCTTGGAATAGTCGCAGCGCGGGTACACCTTCCACCTGGTACTGCTTAACAGTAACTTGATTGGGGTCTACTTCCATTTTGACTACTTTGAGGCGACTGCTGTAGTTTTCGGCTGCCCAGTCGATAACAGGAGACATCAAACGACAAGGACCGCACCAAGCTGCCCAAAAATAGACTAAGACTGGCTGACTTGCTTGGATTACTTCGGTGTCAAATTCTGGATCGTTAATGGCGATCGCGTTACTCATAAAATTTATTCTTTAAGCTTTTTCTACAATAAACCGAACTGACGGCTAAAAATCATTACTTTCTATGCCCAAAGCACTCTAATAGACCAATTGCTAGTAACGATCTATCAGAGTGCTGATGTGGTTTTGAGTATGGGCAGCTTAAAGATTATCTAACTGCTTGCGTAACTGGTCTAATTCCGCATCTACAACCTCGTTAGATTTTGGGTTAGATACTGGCTCGGTTGCTTGGGGAAGTGAGGGCGTACTAGATGATGTAGCAGGACCTAAAGACATCTGAGCTTTGAGGGCGGCTAATTCATCATCTACACCGCTACCTGATTCTAGCTGGGCAAATTGGCTTTCTAAATCCGAGCCTACCAATTCTTGAGCCGACTGCGCGCGGGCTTCTTGCATCAATACTTTTTCTTCCATCCGCTCAAAAGCTGCCATCGCGCTGCTGGTTCCCAGTCTACCTACCGTGCTTTGTAGTTGTTCTTGGGCTTTAGCCGCACTAATTCGGGCTTTGAGCATATCTTTTTTAGTTTTTGCCTCAGAAATTTTGCTTTCTAAGCCAATTAAGCTGCGCTTGAGGGTGTCAATTTGACCTACTTGAGAATCCAAGTTAGTTTTGAGGCTGGTTGCCGTTTCACTAAAACTTTTTTTCCGCTCCAAAGCTTGACGGGCAAGAGCTTCGTCACCTTTTTGCAAGGCTAATTGGGCGTTGCGCTGCCACTTATTGGCTTCATTTTGAGCTTGATTGTACTGCTGTTCCGAGCGTTTTTGAGCAGCGATCGCTTGAGCAACACCTTGGCGCAATTGTACTAGGTCTTCCTGCATTTCCAGGATAGACTGCTCTAACATTTTTTCTGGGTCTTCAGCATTGCTGACCATATCGTTCAGGTTTGATCTGACCACTCGGCTAATGCGATCGAATAATCCCATAACTATTATTAATTCCGTTTCAGGTTTACAAGGGTTTGTGGAGATTGACAAGGCTACTTGAATGCCTAGTTTAGTTCAACCAACGAGCTTGTGGGGTTATTTTTAACATAAGCTCAATTTTTTACTTTTGCTATAAGCAAGAGCAATTTTTAAGCAATTTTTCCTACTAGCTATATTAACAATTCTGCTATCGCTTTAGCGGTGAAACTAGGAGGGAGGCAACTGGGCGGTGTTTGGGTTGCTACCGGGAAGAATTTGGGCTTTCATCGCTGCAAGTTCCGCATCTACGTCACTGGTAACGGCTAGAGAGTTGAATTGTTTTTGCAAGTCGTCTGTGCCTAGTTCCGCGATCGCCTCTGATTGTGCTTCTAGTTGCAATACTTTTTCTTCCATTTGCGCGAAGGCATTTAAGGAACTACTGGTATTAACTCCTCCTAGCATCTCATTTAATCTTTGCGAAGCTGTCGCCGAACGCGCTCTAGCGATATACATATCTTTTTTTGTTTTTAGTTCGCCAATTTTTAATTCTAGAGTTTGCATATCTTTTTTTATTCGATTAACTACGCTGCTTTGCTCGCTCAATTGAGCTTTGAGGGCTGTAGCTGTTTCTTGGTAAGACTTGCGCTTAGTTAGAGCTTCTTTTGCTAAAATTTCATTACCTTGATTCAAGGCTAGTTGAGCGCGGTTGTACCAGTCTTGAGCGAGAGAATCTGCTTGACTTGCTTGCCGTTCGGTACGTTTTTGAGTAGCGATCGCACTAGCTACCGCTTGCCGCAGTTGGACTAGATCCTCTTGCATTTCGGCAACAGTTTGTTCGAGAACTTTTTCTGGATCTTCGGCGTTGCTGACTAAATCATTAGTGTTAGCGCGAATTACTCGTTTGATGCGGTCAATCAGTCCCATGATGGCAGTCCCTTCACGTTGCTATTAGCACCAACTGCTGGCGATCGCCCTTTACCGCAATTAGGCTAACTATATTAAGTAGAATCATTTGGGCAATTAAATTTATGGTATCGCTTCCTTTGATCATGTGATCGCTCTCCAACTCTAAATAATGTTATGTCATTCAAATCAATCGATCAGATTTTAGCTATTGCTTTTGCGCAAAGCCGCCTGCAACAGCAGCCTTTTCAAGTTACGTTGCAATATTGGTCGGAAATTGTCGGACAAGCTGTCGCCCCTCATACGCAATTGCTGTCGATTCAAAAAAATGTTTTGTGGGTGGCGACTTCCAGCGCTGCTTGGGCACAAACTTTGACGATGGAGCGATCGCGCATCTTAGCTAAGTTGAATGTTTATTTACCTAGTCCCTTGACCGATATTCGCTTTTCTACGGCGCAATGGCAGCGCCCTGAAACCATTGCTAGAGATCGGGCGATTTCTGATAATTTTTTTGGTGGCGCTCATCCTAGTGTTGTAACCCCAACAAATTTAAGCTCAGTCAAGCCACCCAAATGCAAAGATGCTCAGGCAGCTTTTAGCCAGTGGGTAAAAACGACGCAGCAGAAAAATCATAACTTACCTCTTTGTCCTCAATGTCAAGCTCCTACACCTCCAGGCGAACTACAACGGTGGAAAGTTTGTTGTATTTGCGCTGTTAAAAAGTTTTGAGTGCAAACAGGTACTTCTCGATCAATTGGCAAGTATTCCTCAAGAATTACCTTAATTATTTATTTATTTTTCACTATCAGTAAACTTACTGAATTTATAATTTGAAATAGCAATTACTCAAAATTTACCTCCCAGAAAACACGGAGAAACAGTGGGCTTTTCAGTATTTCTGCCCTCAGAGAATACATAATTTTCTTTGATATAAGCTTAAAATTACTCTTTTTTGATATAGTTTTTTAGTAAATTGCAGCCAATGCCACAGCAAATGGCAACTGTTTAGCTTTGATCCCCGAATTAGAGGCTCTAATATTACTAGCTAGATTAAATATTTTGTATCAAAACATTAATAAAAATCCCTAAATATCGTAACAATCTAAAGAAAGTATGAAGTTAATTTTGCTTAGGGATCGCTACAAACGTTACCTCATAATACTTTGATAAAGAAAGAGTGGTTTCTACCTAGAAGCAAAATAGAAGTCATAGATACTTCTTCAATAAGACTTTTATGAAAACCACAAATCTCCTTGTATCTGCCTGCCGTTACTGCCGTTATTACAAATCAGAAGGAAGACGTGGTGGTACCTGTCAATTGATGGATGTCTCAGTTCACGGTGGCTGGAAAGCTTGTGCTTTGGCGATCCCCGCCTTTGCTCCCTCTTGGGAAAATCTAGAAGATATGATGAATTTGCCCGATGCAATGCCAGCCCTAACCGAAGTTCGTCCTTTAGTTTGTAATCTAGAATCTGAAGAAGTAAGTATTTCTACAACAAATACGCTATTAGATAGATGTAGTGCCAGCGCATAGGATACTAAGGACAAAGAATGTATTTTGGTCTGCTCAAAGTCTTTGATTTGCTACGTTTGTATACTGACATTAAATTCAAATTAAAATCGCACCTGTAATTAATTACAAGTGCGATTTTTGATTGAGCTATTAGTTATAAAATTGTTTTCTTCAGCAGCTAGTTTTTAAGAGCTTTCGTTCAAGGTAACCAGGGAAAGGAGCGAAAGTTAGGGGGGCGTTTTTCTAAAAATGCTTGTTTGCCTTCAGCCCCTTCTTGGGTCATGTAATAAAGCATAGTGGCATTACCTGCTAGTTCTTGCAATCCCGCTTGTCCATCGCAATCGGCGTTAAAAGCAGACTTCAAACAGCGAATTGCGATCGGGCTTTTTTCTAATATTTCCTTTGCCCATTGGATGCCTTCTATTTCTAATTGTTCCACTGGGACGATGCAATTGACTAAACCCATTTCCAAAGCTTGGGCGGCGGTGTATTGGCGACAGAGATACCAAATTTCCCGCGCCTTTTTTTGCCCGACAATCCGCGCCAGATAACTAGCGCCAAACCCACCATCAAAACTACCAACTTTGGGACCAGTTTGCCCAAATATGGCATTATCGGCAGCAATAGTTAGATCGCAAATTAGATGTAAAACGTGACCACCACCGATCGCATATCCCGCTACTAAGGCAATAATAACTTTGGGCATAGAACGAATTAGGCGTTGCAAGTCTAAGACATTGAGGCGAGGAATACCATCATCATCTATATATCCCGCATCGCCGCGCACGCTTTGATCGCCGCCAGAACAAAAGGCGTATTTGCCATCGGTATGAGGTCCATTGCCAGTAAATAGGACTACACCAATACTTGTATCTTCTCTAGCATCAACGAACGCATCATATAGTTCAAACACCGTTTTTGGGCGGAAGGCGTTGCGCTTGTGGGGGCGATTGATGGTAATTTTGGCGATGCCATCAGCTTTGTGATAGAAGATGTCTTCGTAGGTTTTGGCGGTTTCCCAAGTAATTGTCATAGTAAGTGCGGCTTCTTGTTTTGGCTTGAAAATTTTAACGTGCGTAGCGACTTTGAGCCAAAAACCTAAAATTATTGCCCCAACTGTTGACATCTAAAAATACATATACTACATTTGTAGTACAAAACGATTCACCAAGATTTTGGCGCAACGATTGATATTTAAAGATGATGATTTAATTACTTGTGGCAGGTAGCTCAATTGGTAGAGCGCCAATTTTTGCCTGAAAAGGACGCAGAATTGAGGGTTATCGCTATTAACGAAAAAAAACCTTAATTCGCCGGGGGTGCGGGTTCAATTCCCGCTCTGCTACACCAAAAACCAAATACTTGTGGCGGGTAGCTCATTGGTAGAGCGCTAAAACATCCTTGCTCCTAACTTGTCTGCAAAGACCGAAGAATTGAGGGTTATCGACTTCATACTAAGTTGCGATCAGAGGTAGTAATTGAAGGTGAGGAAAGAAAGTCATAGAGCGCAGGCGCTCACTATTAGCAGAAAGTTCAAGTAAGCCTTGGCAAAGTACATCTTCTACTTGTTCAAGGGAGGAAAAGGCTTGATTATAAAAGTTGTTTTCTCGAATATCTTCCCAGATATGTTCAACAGGCATTAACTCTGGACTA